>JBDTOV010000254.1:0-6992 GCA_039933035.1 Ginsengibacter sp.
TTTTGTCGCCTTTCCATCAATTCCCTCCAGGTGGTTACTATAATCCCATTGTCGGTTAAGGCCTTTTTAAATTCCGGGTTGAGCATGGCCAGCAGGTCGGCTTTTCTTAACGGTCCGGAGTTGGATATGTATTTAAACGTTTCAGAAGGATCCGTGCAATGCATGATCATCATAGTAACGCCGGGTTGCAATAATTTTAACGCGGCAATATATTTTTTTGTTTTAAAATCCCTGAGTTTAGTATCATCGTTGGAAATGCTATCTGGTATCTTCCAGTCATAACTGAAATTGTGCAGGTCGTCTAACACCGGCAAACCCGCTTTCCATAAGGTATCCCCCAGGTCACGAAATTGTTTAATAATTGCATCGGGTGACTGCGTTTCTTCCCGGATTAAAACATCATTGCCTCCGGGCAACATAACCGGTATATGATTTTCCATGCCCACCTTCATATATCTTTTAAGAAATTCAGGTGATGCAAACAAGGTTCCCATATGTGAATCAAGATGCGTGGGCTCGAAGCCCATGCTGCGGGCCTTTTCCAATTGCGCCCGGATTTCCTTTTCTACTTCATCCGGCGACGCATGCTGCACCACTTCGGTAACAGACCGCCATAAGTTGCCTTCTTTATCCGTGAGGCCTGGAGTTACTGACTTTCCTGAAACGGGGCCCCACCGGTAATCCAGCCATTCCGAAGTTAGCGTAAGATGCAGGCCCGCATCAATACCCGGATGTAGTTTTAGGTAATGCACAAAACCAGGTACCCATGAACAAGGCATCATTACACTGGTAGAAGTGGCAGCTCCGTTAGTAATCGCTTCTATTGCTCCCATATTCGAATCATAACTCATGCCCGCATCATCTACGTGTATTATTAAAACTTTGGAACCTTTGGGATAACCCAATTTTTCTGCATAGGTTAACGATGTAGTTTGAGATTTTAAAACGTTTGCAGCTATTAAAGCAACAAATAAAAAGCAGCATTTATACCTATACATAAAATAAATTTATAAAACATTAGCGGCTAATATTAATTCCTGCCTGGTATAATTTACCGGCTGCGAAAAGGTAAGTTATTTCACTTTTTCTTTTAACGCAATTTATAAAAAATTATTTGAGCCCATACACTATTACCTGGTTTGAAAACGTAGCCAAATAAACGTGCCCGTTGGCAATAGTGGGCGGAGAAAATTTTGCGTAGTTGCCGGAATTGTCATTTGCGTTTTGAGCGTTATTCCATAATTCCCTGGTAATGTCGTTAGCATCAAAAGCCCTTAATATTCCCGGACAAACAGATTGGTTGGCGTTACCGATGGAAGCATACGATGCCCACAGAATGCCAGTACTATCTTTAGTGCCTTTCGATGAAACTGATAACACTGCTCCACTTCTTCCGGTTGGCCCGCTGGCGGAGCCCATGACAACATTAGAAACATTCAACAAGTTAGTATTCCTGTCAAATGGGTATGCACGCAAGTTATCATTTTCGGACCATACATAAACGAATTCATTGGTTGCTCCTTTATAATAAGAAGGCTGACAGTGTAAAGAAGCATTTCGTACCGGCGGTATGTTTTGCTGGACATTGTTAGCCAAAGCAGATAAACCACCCATATTATCCTTATTCAACAAATAGAGGTTACCATCTTTACCACCTGTAAAGAAATAGTTGGAATTTGGAATGAGAAAGCAACCCAAGGATCCATAATCACGGTCGAAAGAATCCAGGAATTCATAATTCATTGGCGTAAAAAAACTACTCACTTTTAAAGAGGTTGATGTGGGGGTTAGTTTTAAAGCACTTTCCCCACGATTGATTGTATTGGTGGGATCGCCATTGATGCCTTCAGTTCCATTTCCTGATACGCAGTAAAGATTTCCCTGGTTATCAGCGGACATTCCCATACCACTTTCCCAAATACCACCTGCATCTCCGTTTGGTGTATTATTATAAACAATTTCTTGTCGCAAGGTAGAGGCATTATAACCAAGTATCCATCCGTGATAAGGCCCCCAATCGCAATGAGATGCAAAAGACACGTAAACGATGCCGTTCAACAAGGTTAGTGCCTGTCGTTGATTTTGTTTCTGTGGATCGAACGTGAGGATATTATTAATGCTACCACTCCCATTTCCATTGTAAGTGGCTGTTATATTTACCGGGCTGCCCGGCATTTCATTTCCATTTAAAATATTTACAGCATGTATATACTGAGCATAATTAGTTCCATCGGTACTCCTTGCAACAAAATAAATTGTTTGCGTGGTTGAATCAATAACGGGAGTACCTACTATACCAATATTGCCGCTAAAATCCTTGAAATTTCCGCTGCAAGCACCTGTCATGTCCGTATTTCTGGGTGGCCTCTTTCCCTGCGCAGTGAAATTTTTTTGCCAGTATAGCTCACCAGTATCTCCATCATAGGCATATAATGTATTGTTTACCGTCGCAATATAAACCACATCGTGCCTGTCATTTGATATCGGAATGTTTCCCGCAATTAATGGCTGGGAATATACCTGGTCATCAACAGCAAGGGAAAATAGTTTACCGAACTGCTGATTATTTACATTCCCCACATTCAATATCGATTCCTGGTCATTGAAACCAGATCTTGTATTGTTATTATGTTGGGTGGCTACCCATACACCCTGACCGGTTCTATTTGAATTATTTTGATCAGGAGAGTTTTTTTTGTGGCATGAAATACCCGAGAAAATTACAAGAGCCAGGAAAATTTTTTTATGAGGCATAAATTCAAAGGAGTTAATAAGATGGGCCATCTTTGGTTAGTGATAATTACCGGAAAAAAATTTTTGCTACGATTCAGTTATCCAAAAAATTATAAGTTTCGCAAATTTAAAAAAGTTACCGCTGCAATGTACAAAGGATAGAGATATTAAAAGTATAATGCCAATTTTAATTTGGCAAAAAAAGGCGTACCGGCTGTGAAGCTGATATCATCAACAGCCGCAGGTTCATTTTGTAATCGTGATTCAACTTCGAACTGGGCTTCTCTCCATTTTGTATTAAACAGATTTTGTATTTCAAGGCCAATTTCATATTTGCTGCGGGTATAGTTGCATGTAAGATCTGTTACAAAATATCCCTGTGCAGTTAACGTGTTGTCTTCGTTCGCGGGCCTGTCTTTCATATACCGGTAACTGATTCCCCCGTTTATTCCGTTCGATAGTTTACAATTAATACCACCGGTACCGGAAAACGGTACAGCCAGCGAAAGGTAATTGCTTCCTTTAGGCGCATCCATGCTTCTTGCTTTACAGATATTGATATCTGCTTCAGCGAAGAGCCAATTATTAAACTGGTAACGGGCAGACACATCAATACCCTGCCGACGGGCTCTGCCACCTGCACCAAGGGTTCCCTCATCTGCATCATAGGTGAACTCCTGCTGCAACTGCAAATACCAGAAAGCGGCATTGATATACAAGTGCGGAACGGGTTTCCAGTTGATGCCTGCATCTGCGCCATAAGCAGCCGGCAATGTTTCCAGCCCCCGGCTGGCTATTACGGCTTTCGCATCGTTTGAATGAAACCCTTTACCGGTCTTTACATAAAATTGTGTGGTTGTGTTAGGTGTATATTCAATATTGATTTTAGGGCTGGCTATTACTCTTGATCTTGGCGGTTGCGGTGGATTTAATTTATCGCCGTAATTAAAATATAAATAATCAATTCGTGTTCCAAAATTCACCAGCCATTTGCCCAGTATCATATTTTCATCTATGAACCCATTGAGCGTTGATTCCTTTATATTGCCCAATTGAATATAATCCAAAACAGTATTTTTATTTTTAGTATGAGAAAGTTCACTGTTATCAACGTAATTGAACTGCATGCCAACACCTGCTGTAGAAACCAGGCTTGCCCCGTTCTTAAAATAATTTCTTCGTGTAAGCTTACCGTTATAGCCAAAAAGGTTTCTTGATTCTCTTTGCCTTAGCTGATCGCCATTAACCGGGTCATCAGCAAAAAGTGTCGCATCGTAGTGCAGGTTAAAAAAATATTTGGAATAATATAATTGGTTTTCCAGAACAGTTCTGTCCGTGAAACGGGTAGCCAGTTTTGCAATGATGTTCGAGCGGCTCGTATAACCTCCCTGGGCGCTGTCAATATTTCCAAAGCTACCTGTAATACCTCCGGTCACTGCCCTTTCGGGAATTTCACCTGATGAGCGCCAGCCACTGTTATAGGTTGACAATGTAATGCCCAGCCTGCTCTTGCTGCTTACATTCGCATTGTATTTTCCAAACAGGTTAAAGCGGTTAAAATGCTGTGCATAATCAAAGGGGCCGTCTGTATAGGCATCTTCGGCCGCGATGTATGCATTCTCTCCGCGCTGCCTGGCTTTAGCACCCAGGAGGTTCGCCATTGCCAATATCCTCCCGGTATTAAACTGGCCACCTTCAATCTTTACCATATTTTTATCTAATACGTCCGTGGTTGTAAAGCTTACAAAGCCAGCAGTTTCAAAATCGCCATACGGGTTATAATAAGGGCCTTTGCCAAATTCGTATTTCGTTACCAGTTCGGGAATAAGAAAATGAAGATCAGCAAAACCCTGGCCATGTGCCTGTGATACAAGATTAACTGGCATGCCATCAACTGAAACATTTACATCGGTGCCATGATCTGCATCGAACCCCCTGAAATAAATATGTTCCGCAATACCTCCTCCCTGGTGCTGGCCTAAGAATAATCCCGGAACAAGACGCATAAGATCCTGTGAGGAATTTACCGGCCGCATGTTAAGATCTATCTCACTTAAATTGTGAAATGAAACCAGGTTGGATTGTGGCGTAAGAACAATTTCTTTTAAATTGACCGGCCCTTTTTCCAAATAAATTAATGAAGAATGCTGGTTTACCAGCTCAATCTTTTTGGATCGGTAACCAATCATGGAAACGTTGACGGAATAAGTATAAGAAGGTAAGCTCATTTCAAAATTACCCTCGGCATCGGTAATGGTTGATCTGTTATAAGGTATGACATATACGACAGCGGATTCAACAGGCTCTTTTGTTTTTTCATCAAGTATTTTTCCCGTTATTATTTTTTGGCAAAAGACTGTAGAGGATATCATTGCGACACAGGAAAGTATAAAAATTTTAAGCATAGAAATAAATAAAATGATTGGTTAATAATGCAGCCGTACGTAACCGGCTATGTGGGTACTTCATACCTGGTTTGACTTCAATCAAACCGGAATGATTAGGAAAATTGACGTGATTCCCTTACCATGACAATACTATTTCTATGAATATTGCGGGGGCTGAAAAATGGATTTGATAAAATTCCAGGATGCACGCTCACCGTAGAATGGATGATGAATGATCAGAACCTCTGCCATGGAAACATAAACCTGTATTGGGTTCTGCAGGAACAGGTCCGGTTGAAAGTTTTTTTGGATAGAAGTTTTACCCATGGGCTGCTTGTCCTCATCAGCTGCTAATTTTTTTCGAAGTAAACATTTTCCATTACAGCAACTGGCAGGTTTATCTCTATTGATGCAAAGGTTTTTCGCTATATAATCCTGATTGATTTCATAACTGAATACAATGATCCATTTGCTGAATGCCTGTATACCTACAGTTATTATTAATAATATGGTAATGGCATATTTCAAGAGCAATGACAAAACTAAATCAATCAGGAAGAAGCTGCAAAAAATAAAATAAAGTTACAAGCTATCACCTCATCTGGTGCAATGCAAATTGTCGCTTTGGCTCAAGGTTGCCAACCCTGGAGATAGTTGCGTTCAACCTAACACAAACTTATGGAAGGTTGGCAACCTTGCTACAATTTGCCATGCACCCCATTATCTTTTTAAGGAAAGCAACAATTCTATGTATGATTTCTATATCAAAAAAAATTCATCTCTTCCTTAATGCCTTTGACTAAAACCGCATTTTAGATCTATGATAAAATCATAGCCCATATTTCTTCAACAGTCTGCTGAACATAAAAACTTTTTTTTGCAGCCACCCTGCTGAAATTTATTAACGATTTACATTTTGTTACGGTTGTATCCGGGAAAACGGTTTCGATAATATTAGTGTTGATCAACAATTCAACATCATCTTTTTGCTTTATTTTAATAAACTGCGCCATATAATTTTATTTTTGAGATGGCGCTAAGCTACTAATTCCCTGGCTTAGTACTTTCCCTGGCCAAATTGAGGAGTTAATATTAACGAACAGCTACAACGCAATCCGGTTTAGAAAAAATAAATAACCTATAAAAAAGTACAACGTATGCGATCAAAAAAATTTGAGATTTTATGAATCCTTATTAAAGAATCGGACGGGTTGTTACAGGTTATAATTGCTATTGATCCTAATCCTTTCCACGAACTAATATTTTCACTTAGGAAAATAATGAATAAAGTGTCCTGCCGGTAAACCCTTTCATTAAGGCATAAGGCTTAATGCTTTTTCTAATTGTGCATCACCAGGAGTTTGAAACAAATGGAGATTGAAAGGAACACTATAATCAGGCGGAAATCCTTTGCCTTCGTATATATTACCGTCAATGTATTTAAACATGCTTGATGAGGTGTATGCGTACAAAAAACTTGCGGCTGTAAATTGTCCTCCATTGAGTATTTCATTATCGTTGAGCGGTCCGTTAGCGCCCCACGTGGTTTCTCCAACCGTGTGTCCGTTACCGTTAGGTAATGCGTGAATCGCCTTAGCCGTAAGCTCCGCCATACTTGTTGTCCAAATATCGGTAAGCGCAACTACCGGAACTGTCACAGCAGTGGCGCTGGTTTGCGGTGTTACAATGGCAGGCGCCCATGGCGCATAGTCCAGCCGGCCATTCCCGTTTTTATAGCGTGTGTGCCCAATCGTTAGGTTACTGCTAATAAGGTTACCGACCAGGAAATTAAGGTCGCTTATATCACCCCCGCCGTTTCCGCGTACATCAATAATAACCCCTTTAAAACCTGGTGGTGGATTGCGGAGATAA
>JBDTOV010000255.1:0-6985 GCA_039933035.1 Ginsengibacter sp.
TTTGCCCCGGTATTTAATGGGCTCCTGTATTTCACGGTAAATGATCTTCAATTTTATCCGTTGTGGCAAACTGATGGCACTACCGCCGGCACAAAACTTGCTGCTTTTCAAAACACTACAGCCCCGGCGCAAAGCCAAAGCAGCGATTTCAAATTTGCTGTTTTCAATAGTGAATTATACTTTTCTGGTGAATGCGGCTCCATAAGTTTAAGTTTTCAACCTTGCAAATTAACCAGCGGACCATTGCCGCTTACCTGGCTGGGCGTACATGCGCAATGGATAAATGAAAGCGAAGTAAAAGTGAGCTGGCGGGTTGCGGATCAGAAAAATGTCAAAGATTACACCGTTGAGTTTAGTAATGATGGAAGTCACTTCAAGAATGTTTGTTCTGTCATTGCTTCACCAGCGACCTCATACAATTGTACTGTGCCCGCCAACAGTAATGATAAAAATTATTATCGCGTAATGCAGCGGGATATTGATAATAAAGTTTCTTACAGCGATGTAATATCATTAAACGCCTCTGCCGCAACGTTGATTTCAGTATATCCTAACCCGGCACAAAATAAATTGTATATACAGGGAATTAATAATTTTTCGCAGGCAACGATCAGTGATGTGAGTGGGAAAGTGCTCACCCATGCAGTTGTCAATTCGCCTACCCGATTTATTGATATCAGTGTGCTTTCCAAAGGGATATATTTTATAAAATTCACTTCTGCCGGTTATATTAAAACCATAAAATTTATTAAAGAATGAAAGTGTATTTAATGAAAAATTAAATAACACGATTTAAAAATGAATTAAAAATAAACGAAATCGCAAAATGTGAAATATCTAAAAGCAATCAATTATTATCTCTTGCAAGAATAATAATGCACCTCTATAAAAAATAAAGATTGGAAATAACCGTTCAGTAGGAATAACTAAACGACTTTTAAAATAGACGTTAGCTCGAACCTTTACCAGGGAAGGCGTTGAATTCAATCATACCATCAGCACAGCCTGCCCCGCTTTTTGCGTGGAACACGCAACACAGGCAGGTGCGGACTTTCCGGGAGTAGAAAAATTTTTTTCAAGAAAGACCGGCAACGCCAATGAAGGTCATTGGTAATCAAAAATTTCTTTTTTGGAAGGATGATTATGTGGTGTGTATATTTAAATGTTGCCTGCAAGCATAACTAACACCCTACAGACAAACAATGACAGAACTTGTAGAACTTTCAGACAAAACTATTATAATAGGCAGAAACGAATTTCTAAAAGTCAAAGGAAGTATTGATACGCATGTATATTATATTGAAAGTGGTAGCTTGAGAGTTTTCGTTTTGGACGACTATGAAGAACAAATAATTAGATTTGGGTACAAAGAAAATTTAATAGTTTCGTTGGATTCTTTTCTGACAGGCAAACCTTCTGATTTTTTTATTCAAGCGATTAAAAAGACCGTAATAAAAGTTATAACCAAAACAAAAATTGACAACTTCTTAAAAATTGAAACGAATAGGATTTTATGGACTAAAATTTTAGAAAATTTGGTTATTCAACAAATGGAACGTGAAATTGACATTCTAACAAATTCGCCAAAAGAAAGGTATCAAAGAGTTTTAAAAAGAAGCCCGCAACTTTTTCAGGAAATTCCACACAGACATATTGCTAATTATTTAAGAATGAGTGCTGAAACTTTATCACGACTAAAAAAGTGTTGACTTCAATCAAGGATTACGAAAATTGTTTTTTAGAACTTTGCATAAAATTTAAAACTATATGCAATCAGAAAAATTGATACAATCGTTTATTGAGCAGACAAGACAAATCATTAACCAGGTGGAAAAACTTAAAAGCTATGATTTACACACTTTGACCTGGAAAGAAAATCAAACTTCGTGGAGTATTTTAGAATGTTTAGAACATTTGAATTTGTATGGCGACTTTTATATACCTGAATTTGAAAGCAAGATTAAAAACACTAATACTAAAAATGATACAGAATTTAAAAGCGGGCTTTTAGGGAATTACTTCGCATAAAGTATGTTGCCAAAAGAAAAATTGAACAAAATGAAAACTTTTAAAGATAAAAACCCATTAAATGCCAAACTTGACAAATTTGTAATTGATAAATTCATTAACCAACAAATCAAACTTTTAGACTTACTGCACCAATCAAGAAACATAAGTTTGAATAAAACAAAAATAAAAATTTCTATTTCAAGTTTAGTTAAACTAAAATTGGGCGACACTTTTCAGTTCTTCATAAACCATATTATTAGACATCTAAACCAAATTGACAGAATACAGGCTGGTGTAAAGAATACCTGACAGCCAAATATTATGCCTGTTGAAGAAAGTTCCCAACCTTAATCTGATTGAAGAACATAAAAAAACCTGATCATTAGAGATCTGCGCTTTTTTTGATATGATGTTCAACCAAAGTATTGCTAAATGCAGCGTGACGTTCATTCCTAATCTATAGTTCAGTTGGTCATCTTCCGTTCGGGTTTCCGGAAATCCGTGGAATGTTTGGGCGCTTGCCCCGGAAGAAGTCTATACACAGGAATGGCAAATGCATGCTGACTATTGGAGGTTCTCGCTTGATGTTAATCATAGAAGCCCTGAAGACAATGGAAGAAACCCGCAATATTTTAACGGCACTCCATTTAACCTTTAGATAACTGTCATATGTAATAAGCTGCAAGAACTGAAAAACAGGTTAGGTGAAGAGCCATTCTCCGGGCTGCCCTTTATTCAAGACATTGAAAAAGAACTTACCGCTATCATTGCCACTAATTGTGGCGGAGAGGTAGTTTTCCTGTAGGGCAACAGCCGTTATGCGCATGTATACAAGACGGGCAGACGTGGCAACAACGGGTAGTAGTAAATGCTTTAGCTGAGGTAACCAACTAACGGTCTTCTAATGAACGATAAAAGTAATAATCAGCTTTTATGTATAAATTTGGCAACGGCACCGGTTACCGGAACTATATTTCCCGGCCCGATTTAAATGCGTGCCGTTGGTTGCAATTTTAAAACAACATAATCGCAAGTTCAAAATATGTCAATAAATAAAGAAACAGATTTAATTGGAATTAAAAAAGCAAGTGAAGCAGTTGCTTTGACTTTAAGAGATATGAGAAATTATGCTAAAGCAGGTATGACAACAAAAGACTTGGATGAATTTGGGGGTTCTATGTTGAAAGATTTTGGGGCTAAGTCAGCGCCTAATTTGACTTACAATTTTCCAGGTTGGACTTGTATTTGTGTTAATAATGAATTTTGTCACGGTATACCTTCCAGCAAGACGGTTTTACAAGAAGGTGATTTAATAAACATTGATGTTTCTGCCGAACTTAATGGCTTTTGGTCGGACAACGGCGGCTCATTTGTAATTGGAAATGATATAAATAACCACAATAAATTGATTGAAACATCCAAACAAATTTTACGCAAGGCTATACTAAATATAAAAGGTGGTGTGAAAATTTCCGATATTGGATATTTGATAGAAACTCAAGCAAAAAAATTTGGATTTAAAGTAATAAAAAATTTAACAGGACATGGTATAGGAAACAGTTTACACGAAGAACCGGGTGCAATCGCAAACTATAGAGATAAGTTCAATTTGACGAGATTTAAAAAGCATTCGGTTGTTGCGATTGAAACGTTTATTTCTACCAGCTCAACATACGCAACAACTTTACATGACGGTTGGACGATGGTCGGCAATAGGGGAGGTTTTATGGCTCAACACGAACACACCATAATTGTTACTGATGGACAACCCCTTATTCTTACCGAAATGAATGAGATTTGGAACTAAACAACTGCCACCAAATATTATGCGTATTGAAGTAAGTTCCCGATTTACATGTTGACTGAAGAAAAATAAAAAGCCTCCACATTAATACACCGTGCCAATTATAGCATTGGCAATGCAAAGTGAGCAGGAAAAAAGAATCATTGAATTTTTCTTTTTCGTGATAATAAAAGTTTTCAAAAAATGAATTTTAAACAGGAAGCAGCAGCAAAGGCAATCAGGTTAGTAAATGAAAATGATATTGTTGGTTTGGGCGCCGGCTCTACTATGGCCTATGCTGTGGCGTTTCTAAAAAAAAGAATAGAAGATGGGCTTTCGGTGAAGCTGTCTACTTCTTCATTTACAACAAAGGAATTATTGTTGAAAGAAAATTTGCGGGTTTTGCCAACGACCCAATTAAAAGAGATTGATATTTATTTTGATGGTTGCGATCAGTTTGATCAGAAATTAAACGCTTTGAAAAGTGGCGGCGGCATTCATACACAGGAAAAATTACTGGCGTCTATGGCAAAGCAATTTGTATTGGTAGGGGATGAAACAAAACTCGTTGATACCTTTGATGTAAAATATCCTTTGGTGATTGAAATGCTTCCGCAATCAATGTCTTTCGTTTCTTTTACAATTGACAAGCTTTTCCCGGGAGTAAAAACGTCTATGCGTATGGGTGATAAAAAAGATGGTCCTGTTGTTACAGAAAATGGAAATTATTTGCTGGATATATATTTTGAAATATGGCCCTCTTTACCTGGTATCAACCAGTCTTTAAAAAGTATTACCGGTGTAGTGGAGACGTCTCTTTTTTATGGGCTTGCCTGTAAAGCAATTATTGCGGGAGAAAATGGTGTGATGCTTTTAGAGCGGAATTGAATAGTGTTAACAGGTATCTTTAGTAAATATTTCTAAACCGATTTCTTTGAGAGAATTCATAAATAAAACAAAGCTTATAATGGGAGATTTTAACCGCAGGAAATTCCTGAAAGCAACTACACTTTTAATGGCAGTTCCTTTTGCTCCAAATTTTTTTGATGTGAAAAAGACTAAACCTCTTTTAGCATTTTCAACGCTTGGTTGTCCGGATTGGAACTTTCATAAGATAACAGATTTTGCAGTGCAGCATAATTATAAAGGTATTGAGCTACGTGGCCTGCTTCGCGAGATGGATTTTACCAAATGTCCTGAGTTCAGCCCGCAAAATATAGCCGCAACGCTGGCTCTGATGAAAGATAAAAACCTGGCTTTTGCCGATCTCGGTGCTTCGACCAATTTACACATTGCCGACAGTGCAGAAAGAAAGAAAAACCTGGATGAAGCAAAAAGTTTTATTGACCTGGCACAAAAAATAAATTGTCCACATGTAAGGGTATTTCCAAACAGGCTGCCAAAGGACCAGGATAAGAATGCCACGATGGATCTTATTACAAAAGGGTTGCTTGAATTGGGCGATTATGCAAAAGGAAGTAATGTAAGCGTGTTGATGGAAACACATGGCGACTTGGTATGGTCCGAGGATATTGAAAAAATTATGCAGGCTTCATTTAATGCACATACAGGTTTGGTTTGGGACATAACCAACATGTGGTCGATTACAAAAGAACCGCCTGTGGAAGTATATCAAAAAATAAAAAAATACATACGCCATACGCATATTAAGGATTTGAAAATGGTTAATGGCAAAGAAGATTATGCCTTATTAGGAGAGGGAGAAGTTCCGATATTCACTGCCATAGATGCTTTACAAAAAGGAGGCTATAAAGGATATTACAGTTTTGAGTGGGAAAAATTATGGCATCCAGAAATTGCTGAACCTGAAATAGCATTGCCTCAGTATTCGAAAGTGATGTTGGAGCATTTTAATAAATGATGTAAGATATTTACCAGGTTACCAACCTTTCAAAGGTTGGTAACCTTCATCAAGCATGCAAATTGTGTATGCGCTATTTCCCGGCAGTAGCTTATATTAGCATAGATACTCATGTTGTGTAATGCCATCTGAACAGACTGCCTAACAAATTGCTAATTAAATGACAAAAGGAATTATTTTACGGGACTTATTTATAACCTTGGCAATAATTTTTTATTTCGTTTTTACCATTCGCTATTTTTTTCTTTTCCGAAAGAATATAATTTTTACTGGTAAGGTAAAGGGATTCCACCTGGCAATGATGTAGTTGGTTCCTTTTTTCTGGATATTGATATTGAAATCGTTAACAAGAAAAGTTCCTGGTTCTTATGAAATTGAAAATGAAGAAGATTCAAAAACATTTTTAGACAATAACAATGATGCAATGAGGGCTTCGGATATGGGGTATGGTATGCCATACGAACTTCAGAAAATTTCTTTGAACAGCATCTCTTTTATATTCATCCTGAATTTGCCATGTAAATGCATGTGATTCAAAGAGGCCGGGCACGCGAGTATATCAGGCATAGCCATCGGTTGGTGGTATGGCAAGTACCATCCCACTAACTTCAAAAGATGTTATAGCTGAGCCAATACCAGCAATAGTTCCGGCTACTTCCGCTCCAGGTATATAAGGCGGAGCTGTTTTTTTTCGCACCAATGGAAGAGTTATCAGAAAACTTAAAGTTTCTAATACTTAAACAACTTTATTTTCAACATTCCTATATTACCACTTCCCAACGAAGGCCTTCCCTCATCGCCATTGAGCCTTCGGCCCGGAACCCATTTTCCATTAATATATTTGCCTTCATCGATCCAGCCTATAGCTACTTTACCTGATGTCTCAGGATCAGCTGTAAAGGAAGGGGTAAAGTTAGATCCTATAAACAGGAATTCACCAGGTGCTGTGTTGATAACCATGCCAAACGGCCGAATATCATCCGGCATAGCCCGGCTATTAAAGGTAACTCCTCCCAATCCCAATGGCGCCTTCACATTTGTTGGCTCCCGGGCCGGTCCTCTTTGTCGGGGTTTGGTAATTTTTATTATATATCCACCCATTGTAATCACCTGGTTTTCTTCTCCATCAACCAGCAACACGCCATCCACTTTGCCAGCGGCCTGCCAGCCGGCCAGTTGAGGTAGCATACCATCCAGTGCATCATAAGCTTTTGCTACCTGGCTTTTCTCATTGAGATCATCTATGCCAAAAATAGCCCATCCAAGAGCAGCATGGTGGCCAATAGCCCAAAACAGATTACCTACCTCAT
>JBDTOV010000256.1:0-6978 GCA_039933035.1 Ginsengibacter sp.
TACCATATTGATGAGCATCTTTTAAATTGTGTGTAATAAAGACGGTAGTTTTACCACGTTCCCGGTGAAGTTTATCGGCAAGGTTCAATACCACCTGCGAAGATTTTGGATCAAGCGCGGCCGTTGGCTCATCCATCAATAATACATCCCCTTCATCCATTACACTCATCAGCAAGGTCAATGCCTGCCGCTGTCCCCCGGACAGGCTGCCCATTGGCTGGTTAATTTTATTTTCAAGTCCCATGCCCAATTGTGCAATCGTATCATGCACCTTTTGCTTAAAAGCGGCATTTAAACCCACGATTAATTTTTTCGAATGGCTGCGCAAGGCCGCCAGCCTGAAATTATCCAGTATCGTTAAATCAGGTGCGGTGCCGTTATTGGGATTTTGAAAAATACGGGCTACCCACCGGCTTCTTTTGTACTCCTGGAGTTTGGTAACATCGGTACCGTTTATCTCAATAGTTCCTGAGTTGGGTAACTCCGCTCCCTGGATAATATTCAGCAGTGTCGATTTGCCACTTCCGTTTGCACCAATGATGATAACAAACTCACCATCATTTATTTTCAACGAAACATCCTGCAACGCCCTTACCTCGTTCTCTTTTCCTTTGTTGAAAATCCTGGATATGTTGTTGAGTGAAATCATTTTTTTAAATTAATTCTATAAAAAAGACACATCAATTTTATATTGTGTCCCCGCAATTTTTAACCCCTTCTCAACTGGCTACTCATTCTTGGGAGCGCCACAATACATAAAACAAATAGTGCTGTTACTAATTTTAAGAGATTGGGGTCAATACCCAAAGACAATGTAAACGCCAGCACCAACTGGAAGAGTAGACTTCCTGCCAGTACTAAAAGCAATTGAGAACCGATTTTACTAACGTTAAACCATATACGCAATGCGTCGGCAATGAGTACGGTGCCCAGGCCGGTAATCACAATGCCGATGCCCATGTTGATATCGCTAAAATTTTGGTATTGCGCTACTAAAAAACCACTCAGCGCCGTGAAAGAATTGGCAATGGCTAAACCGGTAATTTTCATCCGGTCATTATTAATGCCGAGCGCTTTCGTCATAGCTGGATTGTTACCTGTTGCACGCATGGCAATACCAAAATCCGTTTTCATAATATAGTTAAGTACTATCACGAGTATGAAAATAATAATACATGATATGAAGAGCTCATTATATATATCATTGCTAAAGAACGACAAGTAAGAAAACACGGTGGGTATATTTATTAACGGCACATTCGATCTGCCGAGTATAATAAGGTTGATGGAATATAGACCTGTCATCACCAATATGCCGGCAAGCAAGGCATCAATCTTTAATTTGGTATGTATTAAGCCGGTGCAAACGCCGGCTAACGCACCTGCCGCCATACAAACGGGTAAGGTGAGCAACACCGGCCAATGCTGGGTTAATAAGACTGCCGTTACGGTGGCGCCCAACGTATAACTTCCATCGGTGGTGATATCCGGGATATTAAAGACTTTCATCGTAATAAAAATACCCATAGCCATTGGGCCCAGGCATAATGATAACTGCAACGCCGTTAAATAAAACTGGCTCATTGGAGCGGTTGAAAATTTGAAGGCAAGGTTAAGCCGAATTTTTTGGCTACGGCCGGATTGTAAACTCTTTTTCTGACGGCTGCCATTTCCCAATGCAGGCCTTTGGTGCTCCTGGTTGTAAGATATTGCGCAGCCTGTTCACCTGCCTGGTAACCCCATTGATAAATGTCTGCGCCATACGCTGCCACTGCACCCCGTTCTACCAATCCTGCCTCGCTGGTAAATATGGGAATATTTTTCTCGTTACACGCCTTAACGATTGTTTCAAAAGATTCAAAAACAATATTATCCGGATTGGCAAAGAACACATCAACATTTTTGGATAGTAACGATGCAGTTACTAATTGTACATCGGCTGTGGAGTTAACCGGCAGGGCCATGAGGCTGATATGATTTTCTTTGGCCAGGTTTTCTATCCGGTCCATGGCTTCTACCGATTGTGGTTCCGATTGATTAAAGATCATGCCTACCGTTAGGGTGCCTGATTTTGGGTGAATGAGCCTGGGAATCTGTAAAAAAGAAGTATCGATATAATCAAGTGTTTCACCAACACCCAATAAATTTTTTGGTGGATTACCCCTGGCGTCATTTACCTTCATTAAGGCTGGGGTTGGAGATACCATCATAAAGATGGGAATATCTTTTGTATTTTGAACAGCGGTAATTGTTGACAGGGAAGGATTGGTAGCAATGAGGGCTACGTCCTGTGCTATAAAATATTTCATGATCTGCGTGAGCGTCGGGATGTTGCCCTGCGCATTGCGGTAAATAATTTTAAGCGTGTTATTCTTTTCATCGAAACCATTCTTTTGCAGGGCATCTATGAAACCTGTTTTTGCCTGTTCAATAGTGTTATCCTGGAATGCATCAGCAAAGCCTATTACCGGTACTTTGGAATCGCTTTGTTTACAGGCTGCAAAGAACAATGTCATGCAGAAAATGAACAGCCACGTTTTGATTTTTCTTGTCATTTTTTAAAGATAGTTGAGTAATGGTGTTATTGAAGCAGTTCAAAAATACTCAATTATATTACTGGTATTATTTTCAGTTAGCTTTACCGTCTGAAAAGGCAAATGAAATAACAACCAAATACTTTCCGGGCGATAAGCCTTAATTTGAAATGACAGGAAATTACCGGGTGGGAAAAATGAGCTGAAAAATAGGCGTACTGTATTGAAGTTAAATTATAACTGGCATCGGGAAATAGCTTTTATATAATGAATTGAATTGATATATTATAATGGTTTATATGTGGACATATACCAGTGAATGATTCCGTTGGGCCAAAAAATCATTTTTAGCATAAATATTGCAATAGAATGTAACACCGCACCTAAAATATTCATAAAAATCAGAGACATTGGACGCACAACAACGTATTGTTAACCGGGAAGAGATAGAGAAATTACATGCGGATAATATAGAATTGAAAAAAGAATTGGAAAAAGAACAGGTTCTTCACAATATGCTCTACAAAGAATGGAAGCAATTGAGTGAGGAAACATCAGCCAGGGAGCAGGAAGCTTACGAAAATAGCCAGCCAAAAAATTTGTTTTATAAATATGGTTTCTATGTGCTTCTTATTGCAGGCATACCAGCCGCATATTGGGCATTTTCCCATGTTGCAGGTCCCGCGAAAATTCCTTCTTCATCGCAATTTGTTGGTGGCTCCCAGGCTACTGCCAACGATACCACTTCTGCCATTTCATCGGCATCCTTCGTAAATGATTCACTGTCCAAACAAAAACCCTTGCCAACGATACAGGCAAAGCCATCAAATAGCCGGGATTCCATCCATCAAACGGCGGTTTTGCCAACAGTAATAAAACCGGTAGAAAAGAAAGCCGTGCTGCCCGATAGTGCTAAAGAGGTGAGGGCAATAGTCCATGAGCCCCTGGTGGAAAAGCTCCTTACAGATAGTGACCGGGATTCCATTACTTCGGACGGATTTAATGCCTATTTTGAACATCGCCTTAACCCTTTTAGAAAGTCGTCTGGGAGATATAAAATATGGGAAGACGGTTGGAATCAAGGGAAGGCGGAAGCTAAAAAAGTTTTAGAAAAAAATCCGACGCTAAAATAAAATAGTAACAGGGATATCCAATCAGAGCCTTGCTGGCAATTATCAAAATGACTTCCCTAAATATCCCATGTGCAGTCGGCCATTTTATTTTATCTGCAACCCCCGGTTGTGGTGTTGACTTTGTTTCACGGCCATTGAGAAGGGTTTGATTATTTTACTCCGGCAAATAGTCACCTAATAAATTCCAGTCCATACCATTGCCCCATCCTTGTCCATGGTCACTTGTATTTTTAATTTTATGAGCTTCGCCAACGCGATAGTTGCCGTAAGCCAATAAAGATAAAATGGTTCCGGGTCGTAAATGTTCGCTTGCCCAACTTAATGGTGAATCACCAGTTGCATCCTTAGCTTCCTTATTTGCACCGTTTTCAATTAAGTACGCTATTGTTTTTTCATCGGCATATGCTGCTGCCCTGTGCAAAGGAGTCTCTCCTTTTGTTCTTACATCACGCATGAATGCCCCGGTTTCCAGGCCGGGAATTGTGGCGGCATTTACATTGGCTCCTTTATCAACAAGAAGCCTTATGGTATAGAAATAATATGGCCTTCCGGCTTTAGCGAGTGCACTATGTAACGGTGTCTCATTGGTTTTATCTGCCATGGCATTCACATCTGCTCCATGATTAATTAAAAAATCACAGACTTTCCAATGCCCAAAAAATGCGGCGTTTCCCAATTCATTATTAAGATGGATACTATCAAGATTGCCTCCGGATTGTAATACGGCTTTCAAAGCAGTAGTGTCGTTGTAGTATACGAGCCATTGCAAAGGTTTTATTTGTCCTTCATGTAGTATGGCTTTCCAATTGGGCAATGATAATAATTGAAAAATAAAATCAGTACGTCCTTTACTAATGAAATCTATAATTTGTGCAGCTTGCATATAGGTTGGTTTTTACTTGTATGTTAGTATTCCCTCTTTCAAAATTAAAGAATTACCATCTAAGGTGTTACCGCCGGCACAGGCAAGTGCATTTCAATTTGTCGCTTTGGGTTCAAGGTTGCCAACCTTGGAGCCAGGTGCTTTCAAGCTACCAACAACCTTATTGAAGGTTGGCAAGCTTGCCACAATTTGAGATGCATACGCACAAGTAACCAACAGCTTATTATGAAGATTGAATTATTTTAAAGGCATTCATTAAAAAATTTCTCATGCTCAATATTTTTTTTCTGCTGGTATTGCATGCCGTTATATGTACTGCCGTTTCCACGCAGGATGTTGGTTTATTTTCGCACCCACTCAATTTCCTTTAATATACATTTTATCAAAATTGAGGATCAGTTCATTGAACTGTGATGCAAAATCATTTCCGATATTTCCATAAAGTTTCTCTTCGGGAAAAATTTTTTGCGTTAACACATCCACACTGTCGAGTATCACTTTTTTATGACCAATCATCAATTCAAGGGATGGAATTACATAAACTTCTTTTTTTTGAATGCCTCCTGCGCCTCCATATTGAATCGTTTTTTTGTGACCCTCTTTCACGATCCGGGGTTTATATCTTTCAAAATAGGCCTCATACAAATCGGTGGTTGTTGCGCCCAGGTCAAAATTAAAACACAGGGTATCTCCACCTGTTAGTAATGATATAACGGGGTTTGGGCCATTCAGCGCAAAATTGTGCAGATCACTGGCAGTTTCAAATAAAGGAATAATCATCCAGCCATCTTTTAAAATATGTACTTCCTTCAACTGCGCTATAACCGGGAAGCCTATAATAATATTCAGGGACATATTCAGTTGCGCCAGGTACAAAACGGAATCGGGCATTACCTGGAACACAACATGACGAACGAGTATATTGCCGATGTACAGGCTATCCGCAATGCCAAGGCCCGTTTTAAATGTAATACCGGTAGCGCCGCTCGATTGCTTATACGAAACCGGCAGCATTTGTAAGCCAAGCCTGGCCGCATACGTTTCCGTTATAGATGAAATGTTGGCTCTCGTATCGAATATGCAGCTATAAGTACTGGTATCATGCTTCACCGGAATTTCTACCAGGCCGATACCATCTCTCGTCCAGCGGATATTGGTATTATTGGTTATGAAAGTTCGCTGGGGTGGCGTGTTGCGCAAAGCTTTCCTTACTAACAAAGTATTTTGTATGTCGTGTATCTTTTCGCTGTCCAGCCCCTTTGAATAGCCACTCAGTAGCATGCTGTCAATCTCTGCTGCTTTTGCGTATTCAAATAATTTAAAATAGGCATCTTCCTGGCTCTGCAACAGGGCAGCTTTGGCAGCTTCATTAAATTGGGAAGCATATTGGTTCAAAAGCGTATCAATGGCAGTAACCGATGCTTCATTCCTGTTGAAGGCATTATCAATAAATGCCCTGAAATATAATTGCTGGCCGGCATCAAGGATATCTTTGCCGGCATTCAATTGTGTCTCCAGTTTAAAAAATTCTTTCTGATGCAACAAAGCCTGCAGCTTTGCATCCAGGTTCCGCCTCGTACCGGGAGCCACACATTTCATTAAGAGTAAAACGCCTGCAATAAGTACCGGCAATTTATTTCTCATAATCTTTATTCAGTTTTCGTACATGGTTTTCTGAAATTCCATCGTAAGATAAGACACGTACATCAAAAGTATACCTGTTACCGGAAGCCCGTGGTACTCAGAGCCACCGCTTTTTTTTGAACCATAAATAGATGATAACGGTAACGATGCCCATAAAGAATATCACCAGCGGGTAACCCAGCCGCCAGGTAAGTTCCGGCATAAATTTAAAATTCATACCATACACGCCCACAATAAAAGTAAGCGGCATAAAGAAAACGGAAAATAAGGTAAGCACCCGCATCACCTCGTTGGTGCGCTTCGCCGATAGCGACATATAAAGGGTCACCAGGTTGTTTACATCGTCAAGCACCTGGCCATACATCGTCAGCATTTTCAGGTATTGATCTTTCATATCCTGCACGGATGAAGCATCGCCTTTTTTGGGTTGCATGTGGTTAATGGGTTCCTGCATCAGCATGAGTACCTTGTTTGATACCGATGCTTCATGCTTTATAAAATACAGTGCCTGCGTAAGATCGTTGGTGGTCTTTTTTAACATCACCGCATTCTCATAAGTATCCAGCTTCTCCGAAAGTTTGGTAACAGGATCATCAAAAGTTTCCAGGTCGTACCAGATAATTTTTACCAACAGCGCCGTTACTGAACCGGCTTTCCTGGTATCAACATATTGCCTGCGTACTTCGTCCAGGAAAGCAGCCTCCGACTTATGGATGGTGATAATAAATTTCTCCGTGTAGAAGATGGCGATTTTATTGGTTAGCTCCTGGATGGTAGCTATGGG
>JBDTOV010000257.1:0-6873 GCA_039933035.1 Ginsengibacter sp.
AATACGAGTTGTATATTTCGATTATACCTGCCTGGATATTGTAAAATTTTATCATCAACCAAAGAGCCAATAAATTTGTTTGGATGGGGAACTTGAATTAAAAAACAGGATAAGTAGAAACGGGTTTTAAAAAAATCCTGTTACATTGCCAAATAGTACCTTTCATGCATGCAATGAATTATCTTCTTAAAATAAAGCTTATGTATAAAATACTTTGTATCGCTGCTGTTGCAACTGTATTAATTACACAATCTGCGTGTAGCCAAACCGGCGAAATGGATTTTGAAAAATATGATCCACCTTCTACGCTTGTGGTGCCGCAACATGTAACTACCAAAGCCAAATATCCTTTTATTGATGTGCACAACCATCAATACAGCATGAGCAGCGGCAGCCTCGACGGACTCGTAAAGGATATGGATCGCCTCAACCTAACAGTGATGGTGAACCTAAGTGGAGGTAATGGCAACGGGCTAAAGCAAATGACGGACAATATTAAGCGCCAGTACCCCAACCGGTTTATTGTCTTCGCGAATATTGATTTTGATAACGTGGGTGCACCGGGATGGACAGAGAAAGCATTAAAGCAACTGGAAACGGATGTGCACAATGGCGCTAACGGTTTAAAAATATTTAAGAACCTCGGCCTATCTGTAAAAGATATTTCGGGTAAGCGGGTAACGGTTGATGATGAGCGGCTGTTTGCTATCTGGGAAAAATGCGCCGGGCTTAAAATACCTGTATTGATCCACACCGCCGACCCTGCACCTTTCTGGCAACCGATGGATGAAAATAATGAGCGCTGGCTGGAATTGAAAACGCACCCCGGCCGCAAAAGAAGTGATACCGATCCTGCACCATGGCAAACGCTGATCAATGAACAGCATAACCTGTTTAATCTGCACCCGAAAACAACCTTTATTGCTGCGCATTTTGGATGGTACGCAAACAACCTGGCAACGCTCGATTCGTTGCTCACGGCATTGCCCAATGTGGTGGTAGAGTTTGGTGCTGTAATAGCTGAGCTTGGCCGGCAGCCCAGGGCGGCAAAAGCATTTTTTACCAAATACCAGGACCGCATCCTGTTTGGAAAAGACAGTTGGGTTCCTTCAGAATACGCTACTTATTTCCGCGTGCTGGAAACGGAAGATGAATATTTTCCCTACCATAAAAGATACCATGCTTTCTGGCGCATGTATGGTATGGGTTTGCCCGATGCTATTCTTAAAAAAATATATTATAAAAATGCACTTCGCATTGTTCCGAATATAGATAAGTCGCTATTTCCTGCTAACTAAATACTGATCTTTTTGTATGCCACCACTTTCGGCCATTAACGTAGCATAGCGACAATGCTATGGAGCAATTAAAGGTTCATCAAAAGAAGGCAAAATAAAAAGTTCCATTTTACAGATAGCTTTTCAGAAAAGTATTACTAAAAAGGTTGGTCGCTTATTTCGGCTTACGCAATTTCTGATCGACATGCACGATCTTTCCATTCTTCAGCAAGTTATCTTCCTGTAACAGGCGGAATCAACCTTTCCGTTTTTATAGAAATTTTATACTAAACCGGGGACTGTTCATCAATATTCTTCCTCATACTCATGAGGGGGCTAACGAAATCATTTATCTCTTAACAATCTCTCTTTAGATTTGTTATTCAACATATCACTATGGTTACCAGGTTTTGCATATTATTTCTTTTTGGGTGTCTGATCCTTTTATCTGCAGCAACGATTGCGCAGGACAAAGGGATTATATATGGCAACGCCACAGATAAATATACACAGGTCCCTGTACCTGGCGCTTCGATAAAGATTGAAAGCAGTAATGAGGGCACGATCACGGATAGCACCGGCAATTATAAGTTAGAGACCTCTTTAGGTACTAAAAATATAACAATCAGCCAACTGGGTTATGGCAGCCAAACCAAATATAACATTGTTGTAAGCCCCGGAAATGCGCAGATTGTCAATTTCGAACTGCTGCCGGAAGCAAAAAGTTTGAAAGCAGTGGTAATCACTATTGATAAAAACAAATCGGCCCGGGCAGCAGATATGATTACGCCAATGTCTACTCAAAAGCTAACTTCCGAAGAAATCAGAAGTAATCCGGGAGGTAACTTTGACGTCTCCAAAGTGATACAGGTTTTGCCCGGAGTTTCTGGTGGGGCGCAAGCAAACCGCAATGATATCATCGTTCGTGGCGGGGCACCTAACGAGAACGTGTATTATCTTGATGGGATAGAAATTCCTGTATTGAATCATTTTCAAACGCAGGGTGCGTCCGGCGGGGCTACAGGAATATTGAATGTATCTTTTATTGATGATGTACAATTGACTTCTTCGGCCTTTGATGCCCGGTACGACAATGCATTATCTTCGACTATCGTAATTAAGCAAAGACAAGCCAATCCGGAAAAGGTAAGCGGCAATATCCGCTTAAGTGCCTCGGAAGTAGCGGCAACTTTAGAAGGGCCCGTTAGCAGCAAAACCATGTTCATGGCCTCGGCACGAAGGTCTTACCTGCAATATTTATTCCAGGCGCTCGACCTTCCGATCCGTCCTCAATATTGGGACTTTCAATTTAAAGTAACCACGAAGATTGATAAGAAAACCACCCTGAATTTTATAGGAATCGGAGCGATTGACAAATTCAGGTTGGCAGTTCCTAAAAAGTCCAGTCCTGAGAATGAATATATTTTACGATCAAACCCTGATATTGACCAATGGACTTATACTGTCGGAGCCTCGTTAAAAAGACTGGTGAACAATGGTTATATCAACGTGTCGCTCAGCCGTGATGTATTTAATAACCGGGCAAACCAGTTTGAAGATGGGCAGGTGGCGCCGGGCACCAGGACGCTGGGACTTAATTCCACCGAAACAGAAAATAAGTTGCGCATGGATGTCAATAAATATGTAGCCGGATGGAAATTTTCTTACGGGGTTATGGCGCAACATGTTGACTATACAAGCAGCCTGTTTAATAAAGTCAGCAATGAAGTAAAAGATCAAAACGGAAATGTGGTGTCACCGTCGGTTACTGTTAATTTCAATAGCCATATTAATTTCCTGAAATACGGGGCCTTTACCCAGGTGTCCAAAAGAATTTTCGATAACAAGCTCCTTCTTTCAGGCGGGCTACGAACAGACATGAATTCATTTACAAAAGACGGAAATAACCCATTGAAAACCCTGTCGCCAAGGTTGTCATTTTCTTACAACATCATACCTAAATGGGATATTACAGGGTCCATCGGGTCTTACTACAAAATACCTGTTTATACTAATTTAGGGTTCAAAAATAATACAGGAGAGTTGGTAAATAAAGACATGGAATACATTCATTCCATTCATTATGCACTCGGTTTTCAATTTCTTCCCAAAAATGATTTTCGGCTTACTGTAGAAGGATTTTATAAAAAATATTCTCATAATCCTGTTTCGGTAAGAACGGGCATCTCCCTTGCCAACCAGGGAGCAGATTTTTCGGCAGTTGGAAATGAAGCGGTCCTGTCGAATGGAAAAGGAACCACTTATGGCCTGGAATTCTTCGCACAACAGAAATTGATTAAAAAAACTTTCTATGCAGTAAGTGCCACTATTTATAACAGTGAATTCTCAGGAACCAATGGCGTGCTAAGGCCCTCATCATGGGATTTTGGTTATTTGGTTTCTGCGACACTTGGACAAAAATTTAAAAGAAACTGGGAGCTTGGCCTTAAGTATCGCCTGGCTGGAGGCGCCCCCTATACGCCCTTTGATCTGGTGGCGTCCCGTGCAAATTATATAACCACCGGTGTGGGTACCCTGGATTACAGTGCCATCAATGCTTTACAATTAAAACCATTTCAGCAAGTTGATCTGAGGGTAGATAAAAAATATAATTTTAAAAGAACAAGCCTGGATCTGTACCTGGATTTTCAAAATGTATTGGTATTTAAATCCGAGGGACTGCCTTATTATACCTTCAAACGCAAGGCAGATAATTCAGGTTTTGACACTACTGATGGCAATCCGCTACAAGCCGATGGCAGCAATGCAATTCCCCTGATTTTGAAAAATGATAATACCTCATTGTTGCCAACGATCGGATTTATTTTTGAGTTTTAAGGAGAGCAAATAAAAAAATTCATAAAGTAATATCTTCTGATTGTATAATTAAAGCACCAATAGTTTATATGGTGACTATCTCCAACTATCCGCATCGGCTATACAATCCTTTTTCTCAGCTACGTTTCACGAAGTAGTCGTTGTGCATATAGCTCATCAAGTAGGATAGTTATGTCTCACATATAGCCCGCGTAACGTTCCCGGCCATGTGCAGTAACAACTCAGGACAGCAGTTTTTTTATTACCCAACTTACCCGGGATAGCAGGGCGAACAATTCAGGAAGGGTGCCTGCAGCAGATGGTAATATGCCCGTGCCCACTCCTTAAACAAAGCATACAATGCAACATGGAAACCACTAAATTGTATCCCATTATGTTGTTGACCATCTATTCAATTCTTGTTTTTCTTTATTGGGGGTTTCTTGCGCTCTACTTAATTATTAATGGGCGCAAAATAAAAAACCTGTCATCCATCGAAATTACCAGGGATATAAAAGAGCCATCAGTGGTAATAATTATTGCCGTAAGAAATGAGGAGTATGCTTTAAGAGAAGCCTTGACAAGCGTTTGCAACCTTAATTATAGCAATGGCAAAATAGTAGTAGTTAATGACAGGTCAACTGATAATACCGCCAACATACTTTCGGAACTTCAGGCAGGCTACCAACAACTCTCGGTTATAAATATTGAAACACTTCCTCCCGGGTGGCTGGGTAAAAATCATGCACTATACACAGGCAGCACATCGACCCGGGAAGAATACCTGCTTTTTACTGATGCGGATGTTGTATACCATAAAGATGTTCTCAAAAAAGCCATCCGGTATTGTTTAAAAAATGAACTGGATCATTTGACTGTTTTACCCGAAATTATCTCGCCATCACCGGCGTTGAACAGTGTCATAGCGACGTTTGTAATTATGCTTACAGCCTTGCAAAGGCCATGGGCAGCAAAAATAAAAACGTCGAAAGCTTCCATGGGCGTGGGTGCTTTTAATTTGGTTACAAGAGAAATGTATGAACGTGCCGGTACACACAAGGTAATAGCTATGCGGCCTGATGATGATTTAAAGCTTGCCGCCTCCATTAAAGCCGCAGGTGGCTGCGCCGATGTTCTCTATGGCAGCGAAGAAATACAGGTAGAATGGTACACCAGTGTACAACAATTTATTAATGGCTTAATGAAAAATATTTTCTCAGGCTTTAAGTACAATGTTTTCCTGGCAGCCGGGGGAGCTTTGGGAACGCTGCTATTTTTCGTATTACCCATGCCGTTGGTATTGATATTTGGTGATAATACGGCAAGGATAGTAATGATTGGCATGTTCATCTTCCAGCTAATACTTTATGGAAACATGCCTGGCTCAAATGGAAAATGGTGGTACGCATTGCTAAGTATCTATGCAGGCAGTATCATGGTGTATATTATAATAAAAGCTACCATCACCAACTTGTATAATGGAGGTATTTACTGGAGAGATACATTTTATTCTCTCAGGGAATTGAGGAAGAATAAATGAGAAGGATGCCGGTTTGATTTTTTAATTTTTGAGGTTCCGTAGTGCTCTTTATTATTTGAATTTACTACGGTAGCAGGGAGAATTTTTATGTACTCAAAAATCAAATAAAGGGAATCCACTTTCGCAATTGAATAATTGATGCCATTGATTTTCAATCTTTCTTCAATAACTTTTTTACTAATGGTTTTCTCAATAATACAAGAGCATACTTGCTGTAAGTATTCAGTTAAGCTGAATTTATTCTTAATGTTTAAAAATGATATAGAAAGATTTTCATTGTCCATAAGTAAACGGTCTGCGAATATAGCAGCCTACGTTACGCATTTATGCACTACGGGAAATATAGTTTCGTCTGCCTGGTACCGTTCCCAAATTTATAATTAAAAGTTGATTGTCACTACTGTCGTTCAATAGAATTCTGAAAACTGGGAACTATGGTTGAAACATGCACCAATGCTGATTGTTAGCAGATCGGCCCCGCTTGGACAAAGTTACCTGCAGATTTAATCCGACCAGCTTGTTTGCTTTTTTATTTTTAACGTGTCATTGCTTTTTTAAACGGTGACAGCAATTCCACCTCCGCATAGCATTCCAAATATGCATTTATTGCTTTTTCCGGCATCAATGTCAAGCAATTTTTTTCCATTCTTGTTATAGAGTGGCATAACACATGTTTCCTGTAATGCAATGTCATAAGTACTGTCTCGCTTTTGAATTCTTTGTAATTGAAATAAGTTAGGGAAGTCAGTTGTGTCTGAATGATAAAGAATCGCTTGTTCGCAAATTTGCTCTTGGGTCAAAAATTTAAAATGAAAGCCATTAAAATTCTTAGTTAAATATTCGGATACAATGCCATCCTTCCTAAAAATAATTGTGTCGCCGAAAGGACCCTGTCTTTGTAGGCCTCCATAACCTGGCATGTTTCGCCCTAAGAAGTCTTTGTTTAATAAGAGCGAAAGAGCTGTTGTTGTGTCGTTATTTGTAGTCTTTAAATTTGAAGTTTTTGTCGTACAACTTGAGAATAAAAAAATGATCAACGTCATAAAATATATTAGAAAACGAATCGTCATAAAGATTACCGTTTGCTCAAATTTATACGAATGTTTTATTCCCCCATCCTATTATATTATGCCTGTTTCGACCGGGTATCACAGAAACAGGTGCATTGCATTGCCGTCAGCACTGACAATGGAAAAACGTTTATACGCTATAAAAGAAATCCTGTGATTGATAGTAATT
>JBDTOV010000258.1:0-6775 GCA_039933035.1 Ginsengibacter sp.
CTGTTGAGCGATTGCAATAGCAATGAACAATTATTTATAAATTTGGCTTCAGTTAGATTAGGGTTGCCAACCTTCAAAAGGTTGGCAACCCTCGCTATTCGTAGTGACCCCAAAGCTAAAAAAATTCTCTGTCTTGAGTTGCTCCACAAGAGTTCCTTTGGAACAACTCCGGACTTATAAAGCTTGCTATCAAAATAAAAACGCTACTTCTAAAAGCCCGTATTGCTTGCTAAATAATTATCTATTGCACTGCTATAAGTATTCTCCCCGCTGTTGAGCGATTGCAATAGCAATGAACAATTATTTATAAATTTGGCTTCAGTTACGGGCAGAATATTGGACAAGGCAATGGACAGAAATAAATCCTCATGTTGAACCAATCGGATTTAATGAAGGGCAGAACGGAACATTAGAAGTGACGGTTCACCAAATAGTAAAGGACCCGCAGGGCCAACCTGGTGTTCGATGGAACAGTAAAGCACATTTACACTATACAAGACAGCTTGTTGCGAAGAATGGATATTGAACTTGTATAGGCCATAAGATGCTTATATCAGTCCCGCGGGGTTTTCATAGTATAGCTTTTCGGGCAGCATGAAACTCCGACGAATGAATGTATCACTAACCTGCATAAACCCACGCCTACCTCCTAATTATTGATTAAAATCTTAATGGGATAATTTAAATATTAATTGTTTGAAGCTTGGCAGAAAGCGATTGCAACCTGTTTTCGGCCTTACAAAAAAGATTGGAAGTATAGCAGTGCCAGAGATTTTTGCGGAGGAGAGGAATTGGTTGTATTAAGTTACAGTTAGTATTCGAAGGCACAAGTACGCTCGGCAAAGGCTCAGCCGCGTGGTCAGAGCGGGGGTAAAAATCGTAAGGCCTTATTTACGTTTTTGCTGCACAGTAAAGCAGAAAATAATAGACTATCTCCTTATTAAATTAATAAGCCCCGAAGGCATCTTCCCGGCTTATGTTTTTTAAACAGGCCAGATCCCTCTCATCATCGCTTATACAGAGGCCGGTAAGTGCTACATTTCCTGGTGCTCGCGCATGCATGATATTTTTTCTCATGTCTGGAAAAATAGTAGTAGCATTGAAATAAGAATAAAACTTATTTTAAAAAATAGATAAACAATGAAAAATCGATTACTCACTCTTTGGCTCATCTGGACTTTATCCGGCGCTGCTTTAATCTTTGAAATAGAATCCTCCGATTCAAAGAATACTATATTAGCTGTTATTGCAATGGTTATAAGCACGTCCCCGCTTTTGGGCCTGTTACTGGCTTTGGGCTCTCCGAAAGCCTGGCAACAGTTTAGAGCCTGGCTTCAAAATGATAAAAATTCGATTGTTTATACCGCTGGTGGCATAACCCTTTTATTTGCACTGCCGGGTATAATGACAGATACTTTTAACCCATACACCACTATTATTTTTTTATTTATTGTTTTTGCCGTATTTGGTTCGCTTAAAAAGTTCAGCAGCGAATCTTTTGAACTGAACTGGGTTGATGTTGCCCTTTGGATATTGCTTTGGATTCCCTTTGACCTTCGCTGGTCGATGGAGATGCATCCGTTACTCAGTTATAGCTGGTGGTCCATAGCAATTTCTGTAGTTGCCGTTATTGGCTGGAAGGGGTACCGTAATGCAGAAATTGGTATTAACCTGGTTCCAAAATTCAAAGATATATACATTGCATTTGCGGCGCTGCTTATGATAATGGTGGTGGTGGTTCCTGTAGGGCTTCTTACAGGATTTCTCACTTTTGGATTTCCGGAAAAATTACATGTGGCAAAATTAGCGGCCACTTTTATTGGAATTTTTATAACGGTTGCTTTGCCCGAAGAATTATTTTTCAGGGGAATACTTTTAACGGGCCTTGAAAAAGTTGCATCCGGGAAATGGATTCCGGCCGTGGTATCTTCCCTTGCTTTTGGGTTAATGCACTGGAACAATATCAGTGGGTTACACATGCAAATCACCTATGTTTCCCTGGCCACGTTAGCGGGGCTTGGCTATGCATGGGCTTATAAAAAAAGTGGAAATAATTTACTGGCCGCCATGCTTACGCATACCCTTGTTGACTGGGTATGGCGGTTGGTCTTTGCCGGTTAAATTTACCCGGCTACGAAGGCTCCATCATTCTTTTCGTATCCTTTCCTGCTCATCAGAGGAGCCGTTATTTTTTAAAGCCTTTGTGTTTGTTATCACCAAAAGATTTTGAACAGGAAAGCCTGATTACAGGAAGTTTTGAAGTGCCGGGCTAAACAATAATATGTCTTGTGAAGAACAGACATAAATTCCCTGGCCGTTAAAAAAGTATAGTAAGTGCTGTCCCGTCTTATTAGTACAGTATCATGAACGATTGGAAGGGTATCGTTAAACAAATATTGTATTCCTCACATCTTTAATTTGATTACAGAAAAAGAGTAGGGGAGTGATATAAAGTTTATTGTATTTCTTTTTACATCAACGGATGATTCTTCAGGTGCAACATTTTTGGGATGACTAAAAGAATTTTCACTGTTGAGGTCATTACTTTGTAATGTTGTTACCGTGGCTGTTGACGTCATAATTTTTTTACCGTCGAGCCTGAAGGTGTTCGCCTGTTTGTTGGCAGATGCATTAACCACCTTAATAATGATCTCATTCGTTTTTTTATCTGTAACGGCTGAAACATATAAATTATCCTGGCCGCTTAATGGCTGGCCATTTAGCAATGCCGGTATAACATTGGTGCCTTTATTTATTGAAAAAAGTTTTTGTACATAATAATCGGTTGTACCATAAGATTGAACATTGTTCACCCATATAAGATCGGGAGTCCATTGCCACGCTTCGTCATGCGCAAAGAGCGGCGCATATGAAGCCATGTTAACCACTGCAGCATTGCGTTCCAGCCCCGTCATAAATGCAGCTTCGGAGATGGCAGTGGCCATGTTATTTTTGTTATTAGTGCTAACGGTATGATCACTTTGGGCGGCGTACTCTCCCGCAAATATTTTAGAGCCGTTCCGTGGATAGTTGTCGTACCGTGCTGCATTTGCCAAAAACCACTCAGGCCTGCGATAATAATGTTCATCGATGATATCAGCATGTATTTTTCTTTCCTCATCATTGAGGTAATCGAAGCGTTCACCACCAGGGTCCGTACCGGAACTAACAATTAGCTTAAAATTGGGATACTTATCTTTTATTGCTTTTTGAAATATTTTCAACCGTTCAATATATTGGGGTCCCCAGTTTTCATTTCCTATACCCATCATTTTTAAATTGAACGGAGCAGGATGTCCCAGGGATACCCGAACTTTCCCCCAGGTCGTGTTACCATCACCGTTAGCAAATTCAATAAGGTCCAAAGCATCCTGTACATAAGGATCGATCTCGTTTAAAGGAACTGCTTCAGCGGTATTAAACTGGCAAGCCATTCCGCAATTTAAAATAGGCAAGGGCTCTGCACCTATGTCTTCCGCTAATTGAAAATATTCAAAAAAGCCAAGCCCGAAAGATTGAAAATAGTCTGGTGCAGGCCGGTGTGCAAACTCGGTGTTCCACCGGTTAATAATAAGGTGGCGTTGATCAACAGGGCCTAAAGTTTTCTTCCATTGGTACCTGTTGGCAAGGTCGCGACCTTCCACAATACATCCACCCGGAAATCTTATAAAACCGGGCTTCATATCCGCCAGTAATTGTATCATGTCTCTCCGCATGCCACCCGGCCTGTTCTTCCATGTGTTGGAAGGAAAGAGCGAGATCATATCGAGATCCATTTCACCCGCTCCTTCAAAAGAAATTCTAAACTGCCCCTTAATTGCCGTATCGGTCGCGTTAAAACTTACCGCTTCTTCTTTCCATGCATTGAGGCCACCCGAAGGCATTAATGTTGTGCCGCCAATAGCCTCCCCTTTAGCATTCAATAATTCTATATGCATTTTTAGACCTGCCGTTTGTGGCCTGCACAAAACTGAAAAATCATATCGCAAATTTTTTGTAATACCCATTCCCCGAAAGCTTTCATTGGTAAGGCTAAGGGAATCATTCGCATTATTTTTTGTGATGCGCACAAAGCGCGGATTATCCGGATTCAGCTCATTGCGGTTTAATACAAGTACTGCTCCCTCATTAAAGTAGTTTTTCTTCACCGTCCATCCCATGAGCGGCATAGCAAATTCAAATGAACGGTTCTTTATTAATTCTGCATAAATTCCACCATCGGCGCCGAAATTGATATCTTCAAAAAAAATTCCCCACATCGTGGGTTGTACTTCAGCGACAGGTTTACTTACGGAAACAACAATGTCAGCTTTAGACTGGGCATAAACATTTTGTATGCTAAAAAAGGCCAGTGTAAAAAATAGGCAGGTCAGCAATTGTTTTAGATTCATCAGGTTGTTTTTATTATTCATTTATTTTATGAGTTGAGTCCAATATATGCCATTACGTTGGTTAAAAGCATATTAATTCAAAGCCCGGTGCCACAACTGAACTGTTTCATGGTATGGCATGTGCCGTCTTCGCCCACCGGTTGCTTTTAGACAACTGGTGATCGAACGGTGTCCCGAATCCAACCAGGACAGGTTGGTCGGGGCTGACATAAAGCGGAGTGGCCGCAAGCTTTTTAAAAACCTTTTCAATTTTCCCTTGCACGTGCGATGGATTTCCGGGTAGCTATCCTAAATATATCAATTGTTACGGTTTTTTAAACAAAATTGATTAGGTGCTTTAATGGACAGTAGCAGGTAACCATAGTCATATTGCAAAAGAGATTTTCCAATTCGAAATCAATTGAAGGCGGCAACCTTTTTATAAAAATTTCCGATATACTTTTTGAAACATTTATATGCGAAGAAAAAGCAGGAACCTACTTTTTATTTTTACCGGGCTTGCATTGTGCTCTTTTGTTATTATCTACCTGGTGTGGAATAAACCTCACCGGGAAGTGAAGGGCGCTGATTCCGTAGAGACGGATGCCATTTCGTTGTATAATAGTTTCACAAGTGATGCTGCAAAAGCCAAAGCGGATTTTCTTGACAAGGTTATTGCGGTTTCCGGATTGGTACAGGCAGTATCCGTTAACCAACAACAACAACAAATAGTTCTTTTAAAAACATCGGTACCCGGCGCCTCAGTGAATTGTACGATGGAGCAAAACCGCAATAAAATAAAACAAGGAGATAAGGTTGTTCTCAAGGGCATCTGCAGTGGTTACATCGGTGGAGATGCGGAGATGGGTATACCGGGCGATGTTTTTGTAATAAGATGTTATCTATCAATGTAAGCATATGAAAAGAACAATTATTATTTTATGTATCATAGTGTTAAGTGGTAGCTATCGCAGTTCATATGGCCAGTTATATTTTACAAAAAACGGCAAAATATCTTTTTACTCAACAACACCCGTTGAAAATATTTCTGCCGATAACAACCAGGTACTAAGTGTTCTCAATATGGAAACCGGTTCACTTCAATTTTCATTGATCAATAATGCCTTTTATTTTCCAAAGGCAAAAATGCAGGAGGATTTTAATGAGAATTATATGGAAAGTGATAAATATCCGAAATCCGCCTTTAAAGGAAATATTACTGATATCGGTAGTGTCGATTTATCAAAGGATGGAAATTATATAGTTCATATAAAAGGTGAGGTAACTATGCATGGTGTGACAAAAAATATTAGTACTACAGGAAATATAAAAATTAAAAACGGAAATATTTCAGCAACGGCTTCCTTCAAAGTATTACTGGCGGATTACTACATAAAAATACCCACGATCGTAACAGATAAAATTGCCAGGGACATTGAAGTTACGGTTAGCTGTAATTACGAAAAAAAATCATCAAATTAATTAGATATGCGTTTAATCAAATTTTTATTGCCGGCAACTATGCTATTAAGCATATACAATAAGTCAAATGCACAGGATACAACAAGGGTGGAGCGTGACGCCAACCTCATGAACCAATTAGAAACACAGGAGGTTAAAAATGAAACCCAATATGCTACCGCCACTTTTAAGTATACGCATGTTATTGATGGTCAGTCAGTGGAAAATCTTCCTGCACGTGTTCTGGATGTAAGAATACTGCATCGGTTCGGACCGCTTAGCAGCGGCATTTATAATTTTTTTGGTTTAGATTATTCACCCTTTAACGTCAAGATTGGTTTCGATTATGGCATTACCAACAATGTAATGATCGGTGTGGCACACAGCGGGTATAATAAAACTTATGACGCTTTTTTCAAATTCAAATTATTGCAACAATCAACGGGAGTTGTAAAGTCACCGGTCACCATATCTTTTGTGCCAACAGTTACTATCAGTACATTAAAACCTTCGCAAATTGACCCTGCTGTGAAGCCCGATCCGGCAACAAAAATAGACAGGGCTTCTTATGTTTTGCAATTGCTTGTTGCCAGGAAGTTTTCGGAGGGATCTGCACTGCAGCTAACGCCGACATTTATTCATGTAGACAATATTTCCTTCTTTCATAATAAGCGCAACATATTTGCTATCGGTATTGCAGGCCGCCAGAAACTTTCTAAAAGGATAAATTTTAACGCTGAATATTATTACCAATTACCTGATATGAAAGCACCTGGTGCACATAACGTTTTATCTTTTGGAATGGATATTGGGACAGGTGGCCATGTATTTGAACTGCTTTTTTCTAATTCTTTTGGACTAACGGAAAAGCAATTCATATCAGAAACTTCCGGCAGATGGGACAATGCCGATGCCTTGTTTGGTTTTAATATTTCAAGAGTATT
>JBDTOV010000259.1:0-6770 GCA_039933035.1 Ginsengibacter sp.
TAAATAATATTGCAACCACCACGTATACTTTTACACCAACGGTTGGGCAATGCGCCTCCAAAACCACTTTGGCTATAATAGTAAATCCGGTATTAAATGCAACAATAAATTGCGGAGTCTCAACTTCATCTGCTGTGACATTTACCTGGGTCACGATAAATGGGGCAACCGGGTATGAAATCTCGTACCAGCTAAATTCGCACCCAGTAGTAGATATCGGAGCAATCGGAAATATTTTTTCTTATACAGTAAACGGATTAACCGGTGGTGATAACGTTAATATTACGGTCACGCCTACTGGCACAGGCTGTTTTAAAGCGGCAACGATAGCATGCGTTGCGACAGCATGTACTCCGCCTATGGCCTCCATCAGTTATACTGGTCCATTTTGTAACTCCGCCAGCGGGGCGCAACCGGTTACTTTGACGGGGACAGGGGCCTTTACCAGCGGAACTTTCAGTGCTCCCGCAGGTCTTACTATTAATACTACCAACGGAGCCATAACACCAGCCTCCAGCAATGCCGGCACTTTTACCGTCACTTATAGAATAGCGCCATCGGGAGGCTGCGCAGGCGTAACCGCAACCACATCCGTGACAATTGATGCGGTGATTGCGCCTTTATTCAACCCGGTTGGACCGATATGTTCGGGAGGCACCATTCCGGCGTTGCCAACTACATCATTAAATGGAGTCACGGGTACCTGGTCTCCTTCCTTAAATAACACCGCTACCACTACTTATACTTTTACGCCGGCTGGCGGGCAATGTGCTTCAACCGCTACGGTAACTATTGGAATAAATGCGGCGTTACCTGCGCCCGCAACAACCGTTACGCAACCAACCTGTATGTCACAGACCGGGACGATATCGGTAACCCCGGCTATCGCAGGGTTTACGTTCAGCCTGGATGGTGGGACATTTAATGTGTACCCGGGCATAGGATATACTGTGTTGCCGGGAGCACACACGTTAAGAGCGCAAGATGGCATAGGTTGTATATCTGCAGTGAAAAATATTAACGTGAATGCCGCCCCAATTCCGCCGGGAGCCGTAGCGATAAGTATTGTTGACGCGACATGCGGATCAAATAATGGAAGTATAACGCTTGGCGCAGTTACCGGCGGCACCTCGCCTTATTCATACGCTTTTAACGGCGGAACATTTACTTCAAATTCCGTCTATCTAAATCTATCAGCCGGTACGTATTCAATTGCAATAAGGGACGTAAATGGTTGCAACTTCACCACAAGTGCCACTGTGAAGAACAGTAATGGTGCAACTGTTACTGCAGTTGTAACCAACGCATCGTGTGGTGCAAGTAACGGCTCAATCACTGCAACAGGTTCTGGCGGCGTAACGCCCTATCAATTTTCAATTGACGGAACTACTTTCCAGGCATCGAATGTTTTCTTAAATCTTGCAGCTAATTCTTATACCGTTACCATAAAAGATGCAAACAATTGTACTAACAGCACAACTGTCGTATTGAACAATTCAGGTGGGGCAAGTGTTACTGCAACCGCAACCAACGCATCGTGTGATGCAAGTAATGGCTCTATCACTGCAACAGGTTCAGGCGGTGTAAAACCTTATCAATATTCAATTAACGGAATTACTTTCCAGGCATCGAATGTTTTCTCCGGTATTGCAGCTAATTCTTATACCGTTACAGTAAAAGATGCTAACAATTGTACAGGTAAAATAATTGTTGTAGTGAAATTGAGCATTACCGTAAATGTAAATGCCGGCGCGGATATAACGATTTGTAAAGGCACTTTAAAGCAACTGAACGGCATATCAAACACAACAAATTTTTCATGGTCACCACAGGCCGGCTTATCAGATCCTTCTATTCTAAATCCACTCGCGTCGCCATCGGTAACAACCAAATACATGTTAACAGGTACACTGGGGGCTTGCTCACAATCAGATACGATCATTGTTTTTGTAAATCCGGCGCCTGTCCCAAATGCCGGAAAAGAAGTTTCCGTTTGCGTAGGTACATCCGTTCAACTTAGCGGAAGCGGTGGAATAATTTATAATTGGGCCCCTGCTGCTTATCTTTCCAATACAAATATTTCAAATCCCACATTGCTATCACCACCGGAAGGTGTGTTACTATACAGTCTGAATGTTACTGACGCTAATGGTTGTAGTTCATTGCAGGCAGATACAGTTGCAGTAAACATTCTTCCGCAACCGGGTATTTTTGCAGGGAATGATACCTCTATAGTTATAAACCAGCCCTTGCAATTACATGCAATTGATATAAATAATGTAGGATTTGTAAATTACCTATGGTCACCTTCCGCCGGTTTAAATAATCCATCTATACAAAATCCAGGTGCGATAATAAGTGCGAGCATAAGATATGTATTGACCGCAACTACTGCGGCAGGTTGCAAAGCGACCGACGATATCAAAATAACAGTTTTTCAAAAACCAGATTTATATGTTCCCACAGCATTTACGCCAAACAGCGATAACTTAAACGACATCCTTAAAATTATTACTGTAGGCATTAAGCAATTGAAATATTTTAAAATTTTTAACCGCTGGGGTGAATTGGTTTTTAACACAACGGATGCTAAAAAAGGATGGGATGGAAATTATAAAGGGCAAGGTCAAAACACTTATGTATTTATATGGATGGCCGAAGGCATTGACTTTAATGGTAATACCCTGCAGAAAAAAGGAACGGTTACATTGATCAGGTAAACCGGCGTTTTATTTCGCTGTGCGAAAAGCTGATTTCCTATACCAAATGAATATACCTAAAATACCCATGATGGCCAGGAAAACAAAAAGCCATCTTTGATGATTCGCCGGTTTGGCAATGGCGTTAAAATCACCAGACAAAACTAACGGTGCCCAGTAAGCTGAAATTTTAAATCTTGCATCAATCTCATCGCTATGGAGGTAATCTAACTTTGCTTTTTGTAAGGCTTCATCTTTATCGTATCCTTTCATAAGATATTGATGCATGTGTTTTGTGATAAAAGTGATGGAAACATCCTCCGCTTTCCACAATGTTGTCGCGACACTCCTGGCACCGGAATAAAAAAATGCCCTGGACAAACTAATAATCCCCTCACCGTTTATCATTTGCCCGTTGCCCGTTTCGCAGGCGCTTAAAATAATCAGTTGGTTGCCGGCAAGATTAAGATTGTATATTTCATTTTCAAAAAGATTATTCTTAAACGATGTGTCTTTGCCGGGTCGATAAAAAGCAATAAAAGACTTAAGTGGAGCTGCATTATCCACAACTGCATGCGTTGCAAGATGAATTACAGGGTATTGAGCGCTCCATTCAAGAAAATTTCTTTTCGATGCATCAGCGCCCAATAAAATTTTCCCGGGGAGACCTGCCACTTCATCACCTGATGCTTTCAATACAGGTAGATTCTTTTCGTCCGGCGTGGATGCATTGAATGGCGCCACTGCCAACACCTTGTAGGTCGAATAGCTTGTGTTGTATTTTGTAAGAAAATTTATGGAGTAATTATAGCTAATTGCAAAGTTGTTAAGCAAAGGCTCCTGCGTTGAATCGTCTATCAATAATTCAAATGGTATGTAGCTGATTTCATTATAGGGAATTATTACGAGATGTTTTTTATTTTTTAAAAACGAAGCGACAGGTTTTACCAGGATGTCGTAAAATGACTTCGAAAGCTGATTCACTATTTCCCTGTCTCCCCTATCCTGCAAATCCAGTTCATTTCTTAACCGGGTAATGTTCTTCATCATATCAGCTTGTAATGGAGCCGCCCTGTAGCCAAAAGTATCTTTAGTTATAAAAATACATAACAACCTTTTATTAGTGTAATAATATGAAATGATCGCTTCGTCTTTTTGGGTATGTTCCCGGAGGCTTTTGATATCAACAACAGGAGGATTAAATTTTAAACGGAAGTAAGAAGGATCATCATTTAATTTATCCCGGACTGTAGCAAGTTGTAATTCATTATCCTGTATGCGTAAACGCAGGTTATTATTTTGAGCGGAATCTTTAGTTTGCAAAAGAGCGTTATTAAGACCCGACAGGTTAAATTTTAATTTTCGTTCCTCCTGCAAAAGATTTTGCGGCAAAGAGGGTATAGTGCTGAGTTGCAGTTCTTGTAAACCAGCTTGCAACACGGAAGCTCTGTCATCTTCAATATATTTTAATAGTTTAAAAATATAAGAAGTATCGGTTGTTGATTCATATAACTGAAGGCCAAGTTCCACTGCAATTTTGTATGCAGTATCTACAGTTTCTTTTAGAAAAAAACGTGCTTCGTCGGAATTATATATCTTCTCAACATGTTTTGAAAGTGCCAGGGCACAGGAATATGTTTCAAACGATTGCAGTAAAAAGAACTTGCCGGCGCCGGATGCATATTTCATCTGGAGAGCGGCCGCTTTTGCAGTTAATACATCAAATAAAAAGAAAGACTGGTGAAGACCATAAAAGGAAGCTGGATTGTGTAACACATTCGTGTCGTTAAAATCCGGGTCGGCCTGAATCACTGCCTGCTGGTAACAGGTGATGGCTTTATCCAATGTACCCCGCTGTGTATTTATATCACCGAGATATTTTAATGTGTACGCGTGGTCAATATTCTTTTGAGTGCTTTGCAAATTTCCCCGGATTTGCGAAGCTGTGTTAAGGTAGTACATCGCAGAATCATACTCGTGTAATAAAATATAAGCCCTCGCCAGGTCATTGTATTTCGATTCATTTTTATAGGTAACGGATTTTAAGTACGAAATAGCTTCGCGATACTTTCCGGTTTCCAAGAGTGTGACTCCGATATTCTGCACCAATTCATTTCTATTAATATTGTACAACAGTAAGCTTCGGAAGATCGCAAGCGCCTGCTCATAATTACCGATCTTTCTATATGCAGAAGCAATGTTGTTTTTATAATTGACGACAAAGTATTTATTCAGCGGTTTACGGTTTTCAGTTATGGATAATGCTTTGGTAAAATAAATTATACTTTTTTTATAATCACCGGTTCCATAATAAAGCGCACCCGTTTGATTGTATAATCTTTCGGCTTCGCTCAGCGAAGGATATTCATTAACTATTGATTCTGCCTGTTTATAATAGTATAACGCTGAATCCATATTCTGCATATTGTAATAGCTGTTTCCTGCATACAAATACGATTGAAACAATACAGAATCCGGCAGAAAGGATTTCCTGTTTTGAAGTTTGATTGATTCCAGGAAAAAATGAACTGCCGCATTTTCCGCACCTGAAGACATAGAAATGATGCCAGACTTTATATAGCAATCGAAAAGAATGGAATCGTTAGAGTTATTTTTCTTCAATATCGCAATAGCATCCCCATAATTTTTTAGTGCAAGGCTGTCTGTACTTACACCAGGGTTTTCAGTTCTATAAAATTTTTCCGCAATGTTGTAAACTGTCCTGTAATTCGGGTCATGGCTATTGTTTTGGCTTTGCGGGCTGAAGGTGAGAAGAAGACAGGCTGCAAGTAAAACATTTCTTAAAAGCATAAAGCATTTACAATGAGTTTGTATATGCAATGTAATACTTTGAAGTCAATACTGGCATTAATCACTACCTGCCCACAATGAAAATACAGGGAGGACGAGGCTTTGCCGCCGCAGCTATAAGATTAGGAGAAGGAACCGTATTTGATTGGTTAATAATTGTACCCAGGCGTGAATTGATGATATTATAAGCTTCCGGCGTAACATCGCTCATGGTTTTAAAATAATATAGCTTAACTCTCAGCTTATTGGCAGCCCGGTTACTTTTATCATTTACCTGGTAATTAAGGTCAAATTCATGTCGGTCATTATTGGAGGGCGTTGCGCCAAACACACCATTGCGCACGGTTTGCGCCAGGTTAATAGCTGCGCTGCCCGTATTCACCGTACAACCCTGGCTGTTACAATTTCCGCCAACATCAAACAAACTACCATTGTTTAATTGGGGAATAGTCACACCAGGCTGTGCATTATAAACCGGGTAAGCGATAGAATCGTTACCGGTTAATACATAAAAGCCATCCATATAGTTAATCCCGGAAAGAGTGACAAACTCAAATGCAGTATCAATGCTTCCTTTTGGTATAAAAGCCACCATATATTTAAGACCTGTTTCACTCCTGGTAACATTAATAGCTCCTGAATTACCATCTATAACCAGTCCGCCAGGGAAAGAGATATACTTACCAGTTAGGCTGTTCGATGGAGTTACCACATAATCATTAGACTGATTTTTTTGGTAAAGCACCGAATCGCCGTAGCTGAAAACCGATTGCGTGGGCGGTGTAACCGGATCAGTAGTACCCCCTGACTTTTTACAAGAATCGTTAAAAAGGGCGCTAAATAACAGGGAAACTATGAGTACGATTTTTGTTTTCATTTGTGTAAAATTAATCCTTATATAGATTGGTACATGCCAGCGGATAAAATGTAACATTTTCAATGCAACTTTTTTTCCGGTGATTTAGGTTTGTTAGCACCTTTCGCATGATGCTAATGCAATTCCTATTTCATTTCATCTGGTAAATTGAAAAAAAAACGATAATTTGATTACATAATGGCATTTTGCTTTTATTAACTATATATAAAATGGAGATCGCAGGAAGTTATGCTGATAAAGAGTTATTAAGGGATATAAAGAACGGCACCAACCTGGATAATGTAACCAGGCAGTTATATAGGGCGAATTTTCTAAAAATCGCAATATTTATAAAACAAAACAGCGGGAACCAGGAAGATGCGGAGGATATATTCCAGGAGGCA
>JBDTOV010000260.1:0-6767 GCA_039933035.1 Ginsengibacter sp.
CAAAATTTTACTGTAAAAAATATTCTAAATTGGCGCGCATAAAAAGTAATAACTAATGATAGATGTTAAGAGAAGAACTTCCAATGTTTTAACGATAGCCGGCATATTCGTACTTTGTTCGTTTACGGGAGCCGGTGGCCGGCATACACGGAGTTCAGGTAAGGAAAAGGAACATCCTAACATCGTAAATATTATCAATTTTATTCGCTTACTGGAGCCCCGGGATTCTGCAGTTACGGAAGATGTGCTTTACCAGACTGTTGTAAAGCAGGTGGCTATTATGAAAAAATATAAGCTCAGCGGAACTTTTTTATTACAATATGATGCCCTGTTGGATCCGCGGTATCAACAATTGTTGAAGAGTCTTTCACGGGATTCTTTCGAAATTGGCGCGTGGTGGGAAATTCCACAGCCACTTGTTGAAAACGCCGGGCTTACATGGCGGGGACGTTATCCATGGGACTGGCATGCGGACGTGGGGTTTTCTACAGGCTATTCACCCGAAGAACGTGAAAAATTGGTGGATATGTATATGAGCGATTTTAAAAAGATATTCGGTTACTATCCAAAGTCAGTAGGCTCATGGTTTATTGACGCCCATACGTTAAATTATCTTTATACGAAATATAAAATTGTAGCCTCCTGTAATTGTAAAGACCAGTACGGCACCGATGGCTATACTTTGTGGGGCGGATATTGGAACCAGGCATATTATCCCAGCAAACTAAATTCCTACATGCCTGCTCAAACTGAGCAAAACCAAACGCCTGTTCCTATTTTCAGGATGCTGGGAAGTGATCCCATTCGTCAATATGATAATGGGCTGGGAACAAGCAGGCAAGGGGTAATTACGCTGGAGCCAGTTTACCCGCATGCAGGAGGTGATTCAGCCTGGGTCAACTGGTATTTTAAAGAATTTGTTGAAGGAAGTTCTATGGAGTTTGCTTATACACAGGCTGGACAGGAAAATTCATTTACATGGGATGCCATGGAAAATGGATTCCGGATACAAATGCCCCTGATTGCCCGTTTGCGCGATGAAAAAAAATTAAAGGTTGAGACGCTTGCCCAATCAGGCCAATGGTTCCGGGACCATTATAAAGTTACCCCGGCAACTTCCGTGACAGTCACGGAAGATATAAAGGGAAGTGACCGCAAGACGGTATGGTTTGACAGCCGGTTTTACCGGGCTAATTTATTATGGGAAAACAGTACATTACGTTTTCGCGATATACATTTATTTAATGAAAATTTCCCTTCAATTTATACAAAGCAAAAAGCGACTTCCAATGAATGTTCTTTTTTTACGCTTCCGTTTGTTGACGGGTATATCTGGAGTGCTTCCGGTACAATGTCTGGTTTGCGTTTTAAAACTATTGCAGACGGAAAAGAAGTATTTCTGGCGGGTGGTAATCCGGTCGTCACAGATGCTGTTAAGGGTACGTTACATATTTCCTGGCCTTTGAAATCTTTTGCAGGGACGCTTGTTATAGACATTGATGAGCGGCAAATAAAGATGACAATAATAGGGGCAACATCGAATAAATGGTTTCTTGATTTGACAACTGCGGATAATGCAAAGTTGCCATTTAAGAATATAAGCGCTCGCCAGGTTACTTGTGAATTTGAAGGAATGAATTATTTTGTTAAAACGGTAAAAGGTTCCTTTTCAAAAGTAAATGGTGCAATCGTTTTTAGATTAACACCACAGAATAACACCATCATATTGAATTTAGCAGGTACTAACAAGGAAAAGTAATCATGAAAAGACTGCCAGTATATATCGTTTTGGGAATGCTTCCAATAGTATTGCTGGTAACAGGTTTTATCTTCTTTCCCCAACCAGGAAAAAAACAAACGACACAATTAATGCCGCCCACAGGGGAAGAACTGGCCCGGATATACTGCGCTACCTGTCATGTTTTTCCTGAACCTTCACTGCTGGATAAATCAACATGGAAAGAACATGTTTTGCCCAATATGGGTTGGCGGCTTGGGATAAGAAAACCAGGCGATGAGCCTTTTGCAGCTATAGAAAAGGACGACGCTGAAATCGTAAAAGCACTAAATGTGTACCCGGACCAGGCTCTTATCACAAAAGAAAACTGGCAAAAAATTGTCGCATATTTTCTGCTTAAAGCGCCTGACAAACCTTTGCCACAAAAACCTCCGCTGGCTTTTGAAAAAGAATTAACAGGCTTTCATGCACAGGCGCTTTTTATCGGTAATAAGAAATTTCCAAAAACGTCTCTTTTAAAATTTGACCCTGCAACATCACTTTTGTACATAGGAGATGCACAAAATGAATTGTATGCGGTAAGAGGCAGTAATTCGAAACTGGTGGCATCATGGAAGGTAGAGAGCCCGCCGGTAGATATTGATTTCCCGGCATCGGGCTTCCCACGTGTGCTTTGTATAGGATCCATCAGCCCCAGTGAAAAGAAAACAGGTAGTTTATATTCATTGGATTCCAATCAAATTTCGCCTGGCGAAACCAGTAAGTTTGAAAAGCTGGCGCGGCCTGTTCAGTTCGCCGAAGCTGATTTAAACGGAGATGGAAAGAAAGACCTTGTAATTTGTCAATTTGGAAACCACACCGGCAAGTTAAGCTGGTTCGATGGTGGCGATCCCGAGAAAGAACATATTTTGAAATTACAACCCGGAGCAAGAAAGGTTGAAATAAAAGATGTTAACGGGGATGGCAAACCAGACATCATCGCCTTAATGGCTCAGGCAAGAGAAGAACTTACGCTCTTCACAAACAAAGGAAACAACCAGTTTAGTGAGAAAGTGTTGTATACGTTTCCACCGGTTTATGGCGTTAGCTATTTTGAATTGGATGATTTTAATAAAGATGGACATCCTGACATACTTGTTACGAATGGAGATAACTGGGATTTGTCGCCCGTGAGAAAAAATTATCATGGCATAAGAATACTAATGAACGATGGTAAAAACAATTTTAAAGTAAGCCACTTCTTTCCTCTATATGGTTGCAGTAAAGCCATAGCAAGGGATTTCGATCATGATGGAGACCTGGATATTGCTGCCATCTCTTTTTATGATGATCCGGCAAACCCATCAGACGCTTTTCTTTACCTTGAAAATAAAGGCAGTTTACATTTTTCTGCTGAGTCCACTCCGCTTACCGGCAACGGTAAATGGCTTACTATGGAAGTCGGCGATCTTAATCATGATGGATATGATGATATTGTTCTTGGCTCTTATATTTATTCAATGGGAGAGCTGACCAAACTTCTTAAAAAAGGAGTAGAATCATTTCCGCAAACAATCATATTGTGGAACGACAAGAAAAAATAATTTTTAATCGCTGGAATATTAATTACAAAATATAAATATGTTACCGAGCAATGCGCAAAAACCAATGAAATGCAATTAACGCTTTTATACATACGCCTGAAACAATTGCAAAGAGAATTGCGCAGCCTCGGTATGTACATGATTGCAATAGCCGCAATAGCTCTTTATCTCATTCTTGTTTCATTCAGTCAATTTGAAACGGGCCGGCACGCATACTATATCGTTGGCGGATTAGTTATTATTTGTGTTGCGCTGCAGTTTTACCGGAAGGATACATCGTTCATTTATAAACATGTTGACAAACCGCACCTGCAAATATTTTCAGAGTACGCAGCCATCTCCCTGCCATTCTCGGTCACCGCTATTTTTACCAAATCGTGGATGTATTTTCCTTTGCTGGCAACCCTGTTATTTTTGATTCCCTACCTTAAATTTTCAGTTAGAAAAAAAACTATTTTCAAAAATTTATCCAGGGTAATTCCCGCCATGAATTTTGAATGGATAAGTGGCTTCAGAAAAAGTTTTATCTTATTTATTGGGGTGTATTTGTTAGCCGTGGCATTTTGCTGGTTTAGAATTTTACCGCTTTTTTTATTATGGTTTTTAACCACCATAATCATCTCATTTTACAGTGAATGTGAATCCATCCAGGTCTTAAGAGAGAGCGGAGAAACCGCCGGCAAATTTTTATTGCACAAGCTTTACCGGCACTCCATTTACATTGTCATTTTGTATACGCCATTGATACTAATCAATACAATTTTTAATCCTGGTTATTTATTAATCAATCTCTTATTCGTCCCCGTACAGGTTGCCCTGTTGTGTTTTGCCATTGGTCTTAAATACAGTTCGTATAGGCCCAATTCAATGCAAACGGCAAATAATATGTTACTAACGATAATTGCCTTTTTAGTTTCTCTACCTTATTTATTGCCTTTGCCGGCCGTACTTTCATTCCTGTATTTTTACAAGGCGAGGAATAATTTAAAATATTATTTGAATGATTAGTATAGAAGACCTCAGTGTATTGTTCGACAAGAAACCAGTTTTAAAGAACCTGGATATTCGTTTTGAAAAAGGATTGATCCACGGTATCGTCGGTTTAAATGGCGCCGGTAAAACAACGTTCTTTAATGTACTGGCTAAAACCTTACAACCAGGTGCAGGGCGGATCTTACTCGATAACGTGGCTCTTTCTATAAAAGATACTGCCTACCTGGAAACCGTAAATTATTTCTATTCCGGGATAACCGGGAACGAATATTTGAAAATATTCAGGCAAACTAATGCCGCTTTTAACTTAAGCATTCTGCAAGACTATTTTAAATTGCCTTTGAATGAATTAGTCGAAAATTATTCTACCGGCATGAAAAAGAAACTTGCTTTGCTTGGCATGTTAAAACAAGACCGGCCCGTATTTATTTTAGATGAACCATTTAATGGCCTTGATCTTGAGACCAATAAAGTACTCGAAATAATCATCACAACCTTACGGCAAAAAAATAAAACCATTTTTGTTTCATCGCATATTATTGAACCATTGCTTACTATATGCGACAACATTTATTTATTGGAAAACGGATCATTTGTAAAAACATACGCCAAAAAAGATTTCAATAATATTGACGAAGAACTTTTTGGCAAATTGAAAAATGAAGCAAAAAAAATTATTTCAGCCGCTATTTGATCATTGTTAATGCATGACAGCATCATTGAACTAATCGTTAACCAGTTTTTCCTTAAGGCCACCTGCAATTTCTTTGTAACCTTATAAGCCCGGTAATGCATTGTAACAAGTCTTATTGTATCATAGCAACTTTTATCCTGGTGGTTGAAGTTATGATTGCACTCTTTGTTCATGACAGCATCGTTCGGCCTTATATTGGAGATTTTTTAGTGGTTATTTTAATTTACTGTTTTTTAAAATCCTTTTTAACATTAGCGGTTTGGCCCACGGCGATTTCGGTATTGCTATTTTCTTACGCTGTTGAAATTTCGCAATATTATCACGTCATTAATAAGCTCGGGCTCCAAAATTCAAAACTGGCCAGGATTGTTATGGGTACTTCATTTGCATGGATCGACATGATTATTTACACGGCAGGAATCGCCCTGGTAATTTTTATTGAAACCACGTTTTCCCCGACGGTTTATAAAAAGCAATCCAAAAAAACCCGGTAAATAAGTTTCAACTCCTTGCCGCATCTGCCGATGCAGAACATCACCGACATAATAAATTATAACCTGCTTTTTTGATGTTCACGTATAAACGCAGCCCCTGAGACGTATTGGAAAAATTTTCAACATACAGGTCATTGAAATTTTTGCAAAGCAGAAATGAGTATATTTCCATATCAAAACAATTTGCCAAATTGGAGAGACAGTCTAAACCAAAACAATTCCCTGTTATTTTTGGAATAATAGCAATTCTTATATTGTTAATCCTGGTTTCATTTACGACATCAGCACCCGTTCTTCGCTTTTTGGGCTTTACGCATATAAGTGTCGCAGCCTTTCTTACTTCGAGAATCTTGTATTGGCTCTGCCTGGGCCTGCTCATCTTATATTCAATAAAGATAGAAAAACAACCCTTGCTGATCTGGGGAGAAAAAAAATATAAGATCGCAACTTACTTATTATCCGTTATTATAATATTCCTGGTGCTTTTTGCCGGCGGCTTGATTATTCAGAAGCTATTATCATTTGTCTCACAGGCTAAAAGTGTGCGGTTATCCGCCTTATTAAACATCTTTCGTAATAATAACCCGATGCTTTTTTTTACAGCTTTTACAGCGGGCGTTGTTGAAGAATTAATTTTCAGGGGTTATCTCCAGCCACGGCTTGAAATTATTTCCAACAGTCCGTCATTAGCTATTATCCTGTCTTCGTTACTATTCGGGTTACTGCATTACAGTTATGGTACGCTGTTTAATGTTATCGGGCCGGTATTTATCGGGTTGGTATTTGCCCTCTATTACCGTAAATACAAAAACATTACTGTATTAATAGTATGTCATTTTTTATGGGATGCAATATCGCTTTTGATTTTAGTAAAAGCGCATTAACCATATTTGTATACCGGGTTTAAATAGATCTCTTAAATTGTTAACATGCAAAAAATGACCTGTGTCTATTATAACATTACCAGAAATGAAATGTTAATGGAGCCTATTCCAACACCTTAAAGAAATTAGTTGCCCGGGACCTGCGGGAGAACTTTATTCCCGGCTGAAAAAATATTCGCCGTTATGTCCAATTGCGGCAATTTTATTTGTTATTGATTGAATTAACTTTATTAATAACAATTAAATTAAACAAGATGGACGAATTCATTTTAATTTTCAGGCACGAAGACGGGCAAAAGATAGCCTCACCGGAACAAATGCAAATATGGATGAAACAAACAATGGACTGGATTGGCGGCATCGCCGCACAAAACAAATTTA
>JBDTOV010000261.1:0-6760 GCA_039933035.1 Ginsengibacter sp.
GGGTGCATTTCAAAATGTCGCATTGCCGAAATGGAGTGGGCGGTGGGGACACCGCCCAAACGGCAGCCAGCCCCGGTTGGTGGAGACACCAACAGGCGACATTTTGAAATGCACCCGAGGCTATCAATAATATCGAATTGTAGGTTTTATATTTTAGTTTTGAGGCGCCATTTCAAAAATGTTGCTTTAATACATAATATGATCCATAAACTATTTCTTTCGTTTAGCGCCTTAGTTTTATCATCCGCTTGCTGTTGTGCTCAGCTAGTTTCAGTAAAGGCCGACCAACAAAGCCGGGTTGTCACCTTTGGCAACAGTAAAATAAAATTTATATTGAATTATGACCATCAATGCCGGGTATCCGCTATGGAGGTAAACGGGCAGGAAGTGATGGATGGATCTACCGGCATATACTCTGAAATAAAAACTATTGATCAAACTTTCTCTACGTTGCGGCTAACTAACTCGCCACGTGTTACCATAACAGGCAATACGGTGGACATCAGTGGTATTAATTATGGCGATGATAAAGTAGTGATACATGAAAGCTGGAGAATCCGGGTATATGACACCGCGGTGTCATTTAGTATAACCAGGAATTGTCCCAAACCATTTGAAGCGGAATCCGTTTCGTTTCCGGCTATTGAATTTAATAATATCAATACCTGGGAAGGAGCGTTCCAGGGTTTTGGCGGCATAGCCTGGTTTTATTTGTTTAATGAAAAGCTGTGTACCTATGGTGATCATACCAATGAAGCCGCTTTTTGGAACAGCGAAACGAATAACGGTTTGAACATTTCTGTAGATGCACCGGGTAAGCAGGTGGCCATGAAATATACGCGTACTGAAGATGATAAACTGGCGTACAGTATAGCTGTTTCCGAAAAAGAAATGGTGCCGCGTTATGATTCCGGAACGCACCGGCGGCGTTTCATCAGGAAAAAAACAGATATATGGTCACCCTTTCGTGTAGCCGCAGGCACCACCTCGCAAGCTATCAATTTTTCTTATTTTGAATATGCAGCAAAATACGGACGCGGCGAATTTAAAGGCGTTAATGGTAAACAGGTAACTTCCGTTTTAAATACCATTGGGCGTATGGGCGTTATTGATGCCAAACATTTTGGAGGAAACAGTTGGCATACACCTTATGGCCCCGTATGCCTGCATGAACAATACATTGCACAAATGGGCATCGGTATTAATGATGCCCATTATCTGAATGGCTATAAGCAATGCCTGGATTTTTATCGCGATAACGCGATTAAGCCCGATGGCAGGGTTTGGCCGCGGTGGGCGTATACCAACGAAGATGCCATGCCCGGCCAGTTTACCGATAAGGGTTTTTATGAAGCGCAATGGGGATACCTGATGGACTCGAACCCTGATTTTGTTACCAATGTGGCCGAGCTATATGATCAGACCGGCGACAAGACCTGGGTCAAAAAACAACAACAGGCTTGCGAAAGGGCGCTTGAATTCCTGTTGAGAAGGGACACCAACGGCAACCATTTGGTAGAAATGATGAATAATAACCACACCCAACAAAGGAGCAGCGATTGGATAGATATCATCTGGGCATCTTATGAAAATGCTTTTGTGAACGCCAAATTATACCACGCATTACAATTATGGTCGGGTATTGAGCAGCAGTTGGGCAATAAACTAAAAGCAACTTACTATGCTGACTATGCGGCAAAACTTAAAGTGAGCTTCAACAAAAGCGTTCAGGAAGGTGGCTTTTGGGATAAAGAGAAAGGTTACTACGATTACTGGCGGGATAAGGATAATTCCATACACGGTAACAACCTGGTTACACCGGTCAATTTTATGGCCATTGCCTATGGCATCTGTGATGATTCCAGCCGTCGCAATTCCATATTGGACCAAATAGAAACGCAGATGCAGAAGGAACATTTGTTTTTCTGGCCCATCAGTATGTTTCCTTATAAAACAGATGAAGGTAAAGAATACCAGTTTCCATTTCCTTATTATGAAAACGGAGACATTTTTCTATCATGGGGCAGCGTGGCAGTAGCAGCTTATGCTTCCTACAAACCTGAACTGGCTTTGCATTATGTAAAAAATATTCTGCGGCAGGATAGCCTGGATGGTTTGGCATTTCAACGTTACTCGCGCAAAAACCAGGATGGGCAGGGTGATGATATACTTTCCGGGAACAGCCTTGCGGTAGTAGGATTGTACCAGGCCATTTATGGTTTTAATCCTTTGTACAACCGGTTCTACCTTAACCCTCATATTACCAAAGAACTCTCCGGCTCCAGGCTTAACTACGATTACAGGGGAGAGCGTTTGCTAATTGGCCTCGATACCAATCTCTATACCATCTCTGGCAACCAATTCACCCTTGGCTCAAAAGCAGACTTTGGCTTTTCCTCCACCGCAAATACGTTGCTGTATTTTGATAAGAACAACCCTGTCTTTTCTATAAAATCTACCGTGAGAAATAGCACGCATCTTACACTTAACATCATTGAGTGTACCGGCAAACAATTCATTTGGGAGCAAACAACAAAGGATGCAACCGGTCGTATAAAGTACACGGTCAATAACCTTGTCCGCGGAGGCTTGTATTCAATCTTTGCTGATAACGCGCTATTGAAAAAAAGTAAAAGCGATCATAACGGACATGTCACATTTGATATAAGCGGTAAGGTTGGCAATGTAAAAATTGTATTGCAGTCCGGGCAATAGATTTTATTGTACGATCGCTATGGCCATACCATCGTGTTCTTTTGAACCGACCGTTTGAAAAATAGTGGCTATAACCTGTGGGCAATTCGATACATATTCATTGAAGCGTTTTACGCCGGTCACCATCTCGTCGGGACTTTCTTCCAATAATACTTTCCCTTCCCTGATTACATTATCAGCTATGATCAATGTTCCCGGCCTGGATAATTTCAGGGCCAATTGAAAGTATTCCATATAAGGCTCTTTGTCTGCATCAATAAAAATCATATCAAATGGGCCGGCACCTTCTGCTTCCAACTGCGGAAGCAGATCCATTGCTTTACCTAAACGGATGTCAATTTTTGATGCTAGTCCGCAACGGTTAAAGTTTTGTTGAGCCACTTCCGCATGTTTGCTATCTATTTCCAGTGTTATCATGGTTCCATCTTCCGGCAATGCCCTTGCCATCCAGATGGTACTATAACCACCCAGTGTACCGATCTCCAATATCTTTTTAGCATGACATAGCCTGGCGAGTATCTCCAAAAATTTTCCCTGGTTGGGTGAAACGCTGATTTGAGGAATGCCTGATTCAACAATGGAAAGTTCCGTTGCTTCCAGGCAATTGTCTTCATTATGAAAAAGCTGGCTGATGTATTGGTCTACTGATTCAAAAAGTTGCCGGTCCATGTAATTGCCGATTAATAGTTTGAGAATGTTGTTTCAAAGATAAAAATAACCCTTATGTATCTTACTACTTAGCCGGATGTCAACATCTTCGTTACACTGTCCTCCGGAAACTTAGCGTTCCCGGGACATGCATTTCAGTAATACTTTTATTTATTACCTATCGCTTTCCACACGTCTTCAATTTGTATGTTTCCCTGGAATTCTTTCACATATTTGCCTTTCTTATCATACACAATAAGTTTGGGATACATCTGGACATGGTAATAGGGAAGAAAAAAATATTTCGGATCCCATGCCATAATTATCTGAGGATATTCAGCAATCTTGTACGTTGTATAAAATGATGTCATATCACTAAAAGGCAGCCACGTAACCATTACTATTTGCGTCTTTTTAAAATGATCTATATTTTTTATAATTTCTGTTGTTACATTCTGGCAATGCCCGCAATCGGGACTAAATATCATCAGCAAAGCGGGTGTTCCTTTCTGCATATCTTCTTTAGTAAATACGGTACTGTCAGGCGCTTTGTATGTTGTAAAATCAGGTATGACTGCTGTGCGGAGATAAGTTGGAACGCTGTCGGTAGCTGTATTTTTTTGAGAGAATCCTGCACCAGCCAAAAACAAACAGGCTGATAAAAATAAAAGTATACGCATTAATAATTTTTTTATAAAACTAATGAAAAAATATTGTCATGCGATTAAGGCATTGGTAAATTGCCGGGAAACCGGATAAAGGGGGGTAGCGCCTCCAGGCGTGCATATTCAATTGTCGCAAGGTTGCCAACCTTCAATAAGTTTGTTGGCATGTTAAAAGCACCTCGCTCCAGGGTTGGCAACCTTAAGCCCAAGTGACAAATTGAAATGCACTCGCCTCCAAAGCATTTGTTATTTCATTAAAAAAAGGTATACCTTAAAGTACTGTGACGGGCCATTATAAAAAATAGCATATATAAAAAGTAGCTTATGATTAGCGAACAATCAATATAAAATGAAGTGGTGGACGTTGGCAACAACCTTTTTATTGTGTCTTCCTGTTGGTTCAATGGCGCAGTTATGCAATCAGAACCTGGGCGATCCAATCGTTAATATAACCTTTGGCAACGGTGATAATTATCCCGTAAATAACACTACCTATTCCTATGTTACAGGCTGCCCGTCAAAAGGGGAATATACTATCAGCGATTTCCTGTTTGGATGTGGCGGAAACTGGAACAAGTTAACCGGGGATCACACCGGTGGCCTCAAGGGCAATTACATGCTGGTAAATGCCGAAAGCACCCCCGGCATTGTGCACCAGGATACCGCTTTCGGACTATGCGGCAACATGACGTACCAGTACACTGCTTTTGTTACCAGTGTAATGCGGCTTGCTTATACATGCGATGGTAACCCCGTTTTACCCAATCTTACTTTTAGTGTTGAATCCATTTCCGGAATTATATTGGCGAGTTATAACACCGGGGACATTCCTGTTACAGATGATAAGCTCTGGAAACAGTATGGCCTGGTATTTACTACACCTCCCGGCACCAGTACGGTAATATTAAAGATCAAAGACAGCGCCGCATATGGCTGTGGAAATGCATTTGCTATTGACGATATTGTATTTCAAAATTGCGGCCCCGAAGTAAACGTTACCATAGATGGAAGCATAGCAGATCAAAATGTATGCGCTGATTATACCAATCCTTTTATTATGAAGGGCGGCTATTCCGCGGGCTTTACCAATCCTGCCATACAATGGCAAAATAGTTTGGATTCCGGTAACACATGGAAGGATATCCCCGGACAAACTACCACGATGTATGCCGTTCCGCATAGAATATCGGGTGTCATTCTATATAGAATGGTTGTTGCTGAAAAACAAAATATTAATTCGGTTAATTGCAGGATACGGTCAAATGCTATTTATACCAACATACACCCTTTGGCCGCACACACGCCCTTGCAGGATATTATGGGCTGCACGGGCAGAGATTATGCGTTGCCTGAGAGTGATCCTAAAGCGTTGGATATACTGTGGACAGGAACCAATAGCTATAACTCAGTCGATCCCAAATCTATAATTCCTAACCTGCAATTCAGTGATACAGGCTTGTACAAATTAAAAGAGATTTTTTATTTTGGCTGTACATCGCTGGATAGTTTTCGTTTACAAGTGTCTCCCGGAATAACCCTGGCTGCACAACCTTCACACCCTCTTTGCGAAGGCGGCAGCGAAACCCTTAGTACCTCGGCATCCGCAGCAGGAACTTTTAAATGGACCCCGGCAACCGGGTTGTCCAATGACGCCATACCCGACCCGGTCGCTTCACCAAAAGATTCAATGCAATATAAAGTGATCGTCACCAATACATGGGGCTGCCAGGACTCTGCCTTCCTTTCTATACATGTGTACAGGCTTCCTTTTGCAGCGGCGGGACCCGACAAATTAATTGTAAGTGGAGATACTTCCCTACTCAATGGTTCTATAAAAGGTACTGCTGTACATTACTATTGGTCACCACAGGTAACAATTAATGATATCAGTGCAATACAACCAAAAGTATATCCCACGCAGGTTACCAGCTACACGCTGCATACGGTGTCCACCGTTGGGTGTGGGTCTGTTTCTGACGACGTGGTCGTAAAAGTTTATAACGATTTCTTTATTCCTGATTCATTTACACCTAACGGAGATGGAATCAATGATGTATTTCGCGTATTGCCTTATGACAATTATACCATCAACCGGTTTATAATTTATAACCGCTGGGGAGGTGTTGTTTTTAATTCCGCAGATATTTACAAGGGATGGGATGGCAATTATAAAGGATTGCCGCAACCCGGGGGTATATATGTTTTCTATATGGATTTTAAAAATACAAAGGGTAAAGACACCATTAAGCGGGGAACGGTTTTATTGTTGCGATAACCTGAAATCATTTCTTTTTTAATTTGGAATTCCTTATTGATGGCACAAAATACATCCTGGTCCTTTAGGGGCAATACAATATTAGCCGATTTGCTTTCTTCATGGAGCGTTGCGAATATTCTCTTATTAATTACCTTAAAAGCCGTTCTGTCGAAATGAGGTTTTTCAATGGTGCCAGGAAAAGAAAGTGCGAGTGCTTTAAATTCGTTTGCAGTCATACAGTTACAATTTATTTGTGCTCTTTGGCCTTTGCAGACGTTGGGTTGCGACGTATCGTTGATTCATGTACAGTCGTATAAAAATATGCAATAATTATCTCTCTTATTATTGAAAACCGATGCAGGCTAATGAATAGGCTCAAGTGCGGAAAACCCGAAGGACTTAATGTATGAAAAGAAAAGTGCGACTTACAATGCAGAACCCCGGATAGTTGACATTTTGAAACATAATGCCACCC
>JBDTOV010000262.1:0-6566 GCA_039933035.1 Ginsengibacter sp.
CCGGAATGGTAGGAACGGCTAAAAAACGCCAGGCTTTTTTAACACCGGGGATGAATCGCTCTACGGTGACTTTTCCAATAAGTGTATTTCCGGTCATGTCACCCACGCGTGCAGTTTCAGTTGCCGTTGATTTCAAAGTAAGGGCGTCATTTGTATTGAATTTTCTTCCGGTACCTGAGTAAGTTAAGGATCCGTAGATACTTAATGTTCCTCCAAGAATTACGCCTGCATTGCTGGTATTGCTGATCACCAAATCGTGCAAGGCATTATTTTTAAAGGTATTTGCCGAAATTGTTTGCGCAATGGTGCCATTGTATTCAATGGTGCCTTTATCCGCAATTATCGCCCCGGCATCGGCAAGTAATGTCCCGGAAATTTTCAGGGTCCTGCCAGATACAGTGAGTACAACGCCGGAAGTCATTGTAAGATTCCCGACCAAAGCATCTGCCCCGGAAATTACAGGGTTGTTGGGTGTAGCGCCGATTGTAACATTATAGTTTGACGTGGGTATAATACTGCTCAACCAATTGGTGACATCATTCCAGTTGGCGTTTAAGCCCAACCATTGGCAACCAGAGAATACAATTATGCTTGCCGTACCACTAACGGTTCCTGTACAACCATTATTATTAGTTACCGAAACAAGCGTAAAAGTTTTTGAGCCGGATAGTACACCTAAATTTATAGTGTTAAGACCGGTAAGAAGATTATTAACAGTAACCTTATTGCCGGCATCGTCTTTATAAACCGCTGTATATTTTGTTCCATTTACTCCCGTAATCGTAATATTTAAAGTAGCAGGCTGGCCTGCAAATATGGTTACACTCCCGCTGATTACAGCGTTTAATAACGAAGAAATCGTTACAGGAACTGTTCCAATACAACCATTGTTATCCTTAATCGATACCTGGTGTGTGCCGGCAGTAAGGTTAGTGAAAGTGCCCGACCACTGGAAGGCACCTCCGTCCAAACTGTAATTATAATTACCCACCCCGCCGTTCCCGGATAAGGTAACAATACCTGTATTTAACCCTGAACAAGTTGCGTTAGTTTGAGCGGTGATCGAACCGCTAACGGGTGAGGGAGCAACGAGCGTTATGGAAGATGCTGTTGATGTGCATCCGTTAGCGTCCCTTACTTTAACTTTATAATTACCCGCAGCAAGGTTGCTAAACACATTCGCCGCCTGGTAGGTAGTTCCATTGTCTTTAGAATATTGCAACGTGCCGGTTCCGCCCCATGCAGAAATGGTAAACTCACCATCTGTTGCCGAAGAACAGCTAACATCATTAGTACCGTTAAACCGGTAGGTTTTGTTTATGCCAGATATAGTAACAGCATTCGGCGCGCCATTTACCCATATCCACGATGCATCTGAAGTATTACCATTGGAGTCTTTTATTTTTATGACATAATTCTGTCCACCACTTAAACCACTGAATACATTGCTTGCCTGGTAAGTAGTCCCATTGTCTTTGGAATATTGATACGTGCCGGTTCCACCTGATCCCGTTACGGTTAATTCTGCATCTGCAGCACTTGCGCAGCTTATATCGGAACCATTATAACTTTTCTTGATAACGCTTGTGACAGTCACCGTGGAATTGTTGCTGTCGTGTGGAAAAGCAGTTGCAGATAGAGTTATTATCATGCAGAAAATAAGGCAAAAATAAATTTTGCTGAAACTATAAAAATTCTTCCTGTGATTTTCTACAATAACAGAAGTTGCCGGGGTTGAAAACGTTTTCTTCATAAAGGGTAGTTTATACATTAAATAAACGGCTTCATGATAGTGGAGGGTGTAATATTATTTACACTATTGATAATTACAAAGGATGTCAGGAAAAACCTAAACTAATTTGAAAATTGATTCCTTTACTAAGGAACTTATTGCAGCGCATCAGCAGTTTGGGGTATTGATGTGCCTTGTAGGAGATTTGTGTAAGTGAAGCCGCAAAGCTACGTCCTTTTTTACAAAATCACAGTAATTTTACGGTTTATTTCTTTCATTGACACTTAAACGGTAGTAATAATATTTTATTATTCTTCTTCAAATAAATTTTGTTGCAACGGTTGATCCTTGGATTCAACCCATTCCATCTCGTCGCTTTTGGAATAGTCAGTGAGCTTATTCCCGATAGCGCGCCAACCCATTACATCTACTACTTTGTTGAGTTTGATTTTTGCTCTCCTTACCTGGGATCCACGGCCACTTTGCATGGCAAGCAAGGGCTCGGCAACGCTGGTTACTTTCATAACCCGGTTTCCTTCCCCATCTTTTATGAAAAAGAATTTACTATTCAGTGTATTGGTTTCTATTTTAAAGCGCTTCACGTTATACTGGAGCTTTTCATTGTCCAGGTAAACTACAGTTATAATCTTTTCCGGATCAAATTTTTCCATCAACTCAATATTACCTGTTTCAAACCGCTGGGATACTTCCTGCCCTGTTATTTCATAATTGCCATCTTTGTAAATAACCAGTATCTTATCATCTCCATCAAAGTTTCCAAGAAAGATCCCTTTATTCTCCGTATTGAGGCGACCGAAGGTGTCGTCAAACCACAATTTCCTTTTATCAAGTGTTGATTTACCTTTTTCAGATAAACGAACAGATTTCACAGGATATTTGGTAACCTGGTTGCCGATACTGTTCCGGCTGCGGATATCCAATGTTTCAAAAGAAAAATCAAGTTCCTTATTGCGCGCTTTACTGCCCGGTGTAAGAATAATGCGAACCGTTTCTGCCTCTCCATTAGGATTTACTGAAAAGTAATGGACCTTACTTTTTTCATCTCCCTTAGTAAGATCGTATTCTTTATCCCGGGTTACACTGGTCACATTAAATCTTTTAGCATAACTGATGCCTTTTTTGCCTTCGGCATACATCATATTATACGTAGTGCGCTCATCATTTTTCCTGAATACAGCGACGTGAATAATATCTTTACCGATAAATACTTTGTCCGCCACCCTCACTACCTTCATTTGGCCGGTCTTAGTGAAGGCTATGATATCATCCAGGTCACTGCAATCATCCACCAATTCATCCTTCTTAAGCCCGGTTCCTATGAAACCTTCCGCCCGGCTTACATAAATTTTTGTATTGGCGATCGCTACTGATTTTGCCTGTATGGTATCAAAAAGCCTGATCTCCGTTTTTCTTTCGCGCCCTTTTCCATATTTCCTAAGCAGGTCTTCATAATAATTAACTGCATATTCCGTAAGATGCCCGAGGTGATAATTTACCTGTTTAATATCACCTTCCAGGGTTTTTATTTGCTCATTAAGTTCATCAATATCGAGTTTATAGATTCTGCGTACAGGTTTTTCCGTTAGTTTTAAAATATCTTCCCTTGAAATATCCCTTCTTAATTGTTTTTTATAAGGGATAAATGCCCGGTCAATGGCATTTAATACTTTCTCCCATGTTTCATGTTTCTTTTCCAGCTCTTTGTAAATTTTCTCTTCAAAAAATATTTTCTCGAGGGAAGTATAGTGCCATTTTTCATGCAATTCTTTCAGCTTTATTTCCAGCTCCTTCTTTAGAAGATCCCTTGTGTTGTCCGCTGAAATTTTTAGCAATTCCCCTACTCCCGGAAATACCGGTTTTTGACCATTGATTACGCATGCATTCGGTGATATAGAGATTTCACAATCGGTAAAAGCGTATAAAGCGTCAATAGTAATATCGGGCGAAATACCGGGAGCAAGATCTATAGAAATCTCTACTGATGCAGCGGTATTATCCGTTACTTTCCTGATTTTGATCTTGCCATTTTCATTGGCTTTAATAATACTATCAATTAATTGCGTGGTAGTGGTACCATAAGGCACATCTTTTATTAAAAGGGTTTTCTTATCCGATTCTTCGATCCGGGCCCTTACACGAACTTTTCCTCCACGTATGCCCTCATTATAATTAGTGATGTCTACGGTGCCGCCGGTAGCAAAATCAGGATACAATTCAAATTTTTTTCCCTTATAGTATTTTATGGAAGCTTCAATAAGCTCACAGAAATTATGAGGGAGAATTTTGGTGGCGAGACCAACCGCAATCCCATCGGCGCCCTGTGCCAGTAGCAATGGAAATTTCATGGGAAGGGTAACGGGTTCGTTCTTCCTTCCATCATAACTCAGTTGCCAATTGGTGGTCTTATTATTAAAAGCAACTTCCAAAGCAAATTTGCTGGGGCGGGCTTCAATATATCGCGGAGCTGCCGCATCATCTCCTGTGCGGATGTCGCCCCAGTTACCCTGTGTTTCTATGAGCAATTCTTTCTGGCCAAGGTTTACAATGGCATCTCCAATACTTGCATCTCCATGAGGATGGTATTGCATACTCTGGCCGATGATATTGGCAACTTTATTAAAGCGGCCATCATCCATTTCTTTCATTGCGTGAAGAATACGACGCTGTACCGGCTTGAGGCCATCTTCTACCGCAGGCACCGCCCTTTCAAGAATCACATAGCTTGCGTAATCTAAAAACCACGTTTTATACTGGCCACTTATCCCGCTATCGTCGTGGACGTAATCTTCTTTTATACTCTTAGACATTATATTGTTGTTAATCGTCCGGGAATTACACCAATTTTAGAAATTACGGGGGATCCAATTTTATGTATACCCGTGCATATCTGTGTAATTCCCAGCTATTACTTTACCTGGTTTTTACTTCAAAATCTTTCATACTTTTTATCGTTCCCTGCACATCAATGCCGCCTGCTGCTATCATATTTTTTAAACGCCAAAGCAGGTAGGCGTCGCCGGTAGTATTCTTTGTTTTAGAAAAAAATGAATTGAATAATTTATTTACTTTCTGCCAATCCGGGGTAATAAACTTCATTAACTCACTATCATAATAATCATAATCATGTTGCAGTAATTTTTTGCCGCCTTCCAAAGTTCTGACCCCTTTATTTTCATTACACAATTTCGTCCATTCATCAGGATCCACTTCAAACTCGCTTAGGGTTATCAGCCTTGCTAATTTTTTTGCTTTTAAAAATTCTTTGGGCTGAATTTCAAAAATGTTACCGGGATAAAAAATATGTCCTTTCTCATTTATAAAAGGAAGGTTGTTTAAATACAAAATGAATATTCGTCCCTGGAAATTTTTCAACTGGCTCATCAGCCAATAATATCCTGACACATCATGTTTGTTTTGCGCCGCCCAAATCCATACCACCTCTTCTGTATTTTCTTGCAGTTTTTCAATAAGGTCACTAACCGTTTTTTGGTCATCAACGCCTGGCCTTTCAACACTTCCATCGTAATCTCCACCCGCCAAAACTTCTCTCCACCACTGCCTGCGTGGTTCCATACCTTCTTCAGCATATATATTCAACAGGGGCCCCACCGCAAAATCATCGTGAATTTGTAAAACATCTCCCGCCAGCGTTTCGTCCAACACAAAACTTTTTGAGAGGGTCTCCACATCTGCATTCTGAAATACTATATGAATCATTTAATAAATTGATATTTGATTAATGTTTCTTTTGCTCAATTGGTAGCTCCTCGTCAGGCAATTTCTTCCGCTAAATCCAATTCCACTTTTAAATTGTCAATAATAAAATCCTGGCGCGAGGGAGAATTTTTACCCATATAATATTCAAGTAATTGCTGAATATGAACTTCAGGTAACAGCATTACCGGCTGCAGGCGGATATCATCTCCGATAAATTTTCCAAACTCTTCAGGAGAAATTTCTCCCAATCCTTTGAACCTGGTTATCTCCGGCTTGTTACCCAATTTTACAACCGCTTTCTGTTTTTCATCTTCATTATAACAATAAATGGTTTCCTGCTTATTGCGCACCCTGAATAGCGGCGTATCCAGTATATATACGTGCCCGTTTTTTACAAGATCAGGAAAAAACTGGAGAAAGAAGGTCATCAGTAATAATCTTATGTGCATGCCATCTACATCCGCATCCGTGGCAAATACAATATTATTATAACGCAGGTCTTCGAAGCCGGTCTCAATGTTCAAAGCATGCTGCAACAAATTAAATTCTTCATTTTCATACACCACCTTTTTTGAAAGGCCAAAGCAATTCAAAGGTTTACCCCTGAGACTGAAGACTGCCTGGGTCTCTACATTCCTGGACTTGGTGATGGATCCGCTGGCACTATCTCCTTCTGTAATAAAAATAGTTGTCTCGAGGCGCCGCGCATTTATTTCATCTTTATTTTTACCTTCCGCTTCGTCATTGAAATGAAAACGACAATCCCTCAGTTTTTTATTGTGTAGATTGGCTTTTTTTGCCCTTTCGTTGGCCAGCTTTTTTATCCCGGCGAGTTCTTTTCTTTCGCGCTCATTTTGTTCTATTCTTTTTTTTATGGCGTCCGCAGTTGATGGGTTTTTATGAAGATAGTTATTCAGTTCCCTTCCCAGGAAATCGCTGATAAAAGTTTTAACGCCCGGTCCATTTTCATGCATGACCTGTGAGCCCAGTTTAGTTTTCGTCTGGCTTTCAAAAACCGGTTCCTGCACCCGCACACTTATTGCCGCGCATATGCTTCCCCGTACGTCGGAAGCATCATAATCTTTTTTATAAAAAT
>JBDTOV010000263.1:0-6558 GCA_039933035.1 Ginsengibacter sp.
AAAAGAAGCGGGCGGCGGCGGATTGATGGATATTGGTTGTTATTGTATTTCCCTTTCCAGGTTTATTTTTGGCAGGGAGCCTGAAAAAGTTGTTGGCTCGGTAGCATTTGATCCGCAATTCCAGACTGACCGTATGGCATCGGGAATTCTTAACTTTGGAACGGGTACGGCAACGTTTACATGCTCAACACAATTAACCCCTTTCCAGCGGGTAAATATTTTGGGCACAGAGGCACGTATTGAAATTGAAATTCCCTTCAACATGCCTCCCGGCGATAAAGCAAGAGTGTGGTTGCACAAAAAAAGTGGTTCTGAAGAAATTTTATTTGATGCGGTTGATCAATACACGATCCAGGCCGATCAGTTTTCGGAAGCAATTATTAACGATTCAGCCGTGCCTTTTCAATTGAACGATGCGATAAATAATATGAAGGTAATTGAAGCCATTTTTAAAAGCGGCGATGAAATGAGTTTCGTTCCTGTTGATTTCGGTAGTAAATAAATGGAGAGAAATAGACTTATGAAGATGTTCCTTTTCTTTTTTGGGTACTGATGCTATTGCGAATAACATATTCCCGGAAACTCCTAATCCTTTAAATCAGATATTCATTTCAGTGATGGAAAAGAAAAAGATACCTTCAGTGCAAATTTGATACAATATGATGCTATAAGATATAAGTCTTTTAGACTAACTAACGCGGAACCTTAAACGATATAGTATCGGTAATTTCCCGGTCGTGCAAGATAATGGGTAGGTTAGATTAATAGGAATCAGCGTGATCGTGGCGGGCTTCCATCATCTTTGATGCCAGGTAATGTTCAACCAAATAAATTAAATTACGAGGCAAAAAAATACTTTTTTTTGTATATAATTAATGCCCCGCCGAAATCCTCTTCAAATATTATACTAATTTTTAACAAAATTAATTATGCAATCAACGTTTTTTAGGAAAGCTTTTCTTCTTTGTATAGTGGTTTTTGCCGGGTTGTATTCTTTTGCGGCAGACTCTCTACTTACACAAAAAAAAGTTTTGGCCGAGATGGAAAAAGTTGCGGACTGGCAATTGAATTCATGGAAGATACATGGATCCGGGCATGCAAAATGGGACTGGACGAATGCAGCGGGTTACACCGGAATATTCGCATTAGGAAATATCAGCAAAAATAAAATGTATCACAACGCACTTATTGAAACTGGTGATTCGCTCAATTGGGAAATTGGGCCAAAACATTTTTTTGCAGATGATTACTGTATTGGGCAAACGTATTCATTGTTGTACATGAAGACGAAACAAAAGAAAATGATCGCCAATTTCAAAAGCGTTGCGGATAGCATCGTCATGATGCCGCACGATGAATCATTGGAATGGAAAAATAATATCCAGTTGAGAGAGTGGGCGTGGTGCGATGCATTGTTTATGGGGCCGCCGGCATTGGCCTATTTATCTTCAGCTACGGGAGATAAAAAATACCTGAACATGGCCGCGAAATTATGGTGGAAGACAACAGACTATTTATATGACTCAACAGAGCAACTCTATTATAGGGATGGAAGTTTTTTGAATAAAAAGGAAAAGAATGGGCAAAAGATGTTTTGGTCGAGAGGCAATGGTTGGGTGTTGGCTGGCCTTGTTAGGGTGCTGGAAAATATGCCTACTGATTATCCGGGTAGAAAAAGATTTGTTGATCTGTACAAAGCCATGTCAAAAAAAATCGCATCGCTTCAGCAGCCCGATGGCACCTGGCATGCCTCTCTCTTAGATCCCGGATCGTACCCGGTAAAAGAAACCAGCGGTACCGGTTTTTACACATACGCATTGTTATGGGGATTGAATCATCATCTTCTTGATAATAAAACGTATTGGCCTGTGGTAAACAGTGCATGGCATGCTTTGGTTGCGTGCGTTCATGAAGACGGCATGCTTGGCTATGTTCAGCCAATCGGCGCTGCACCCGATAAGGTGGATAGCAACAGCACGGAAATTTATGGTGTAGGCGCTTTCCTGTTAACAGGTTCAGAACTTTATAAATTTTTGAATAATAATAAAAACATAAATGAATAAATGGGAAGGGTTTTTATAGAATATTTCATTGTGGTAAATAAAGCCAATTGTGGGTATCACAAAAAAAATAAAATCTTCAAAACTTAGCCTATTCGAAAATTTGACATCTATTGCCGCCAAAATATGTCTGGTTCTTTAGGCTTTACCTATGTATGATATATTTCGCTCGAATTCGCATTTATACAACAAAACCGCTTATTTATCCATTCCATTGCCGGAAAGCAACGTTTAATTTCGTTGTTGATTTCCTATCGAGAATGTAGCGGATCAGTAAAACGATGAATTATCGTTATTTGTGTATGGCTGCGTTGATCTTTTAAATTATCGTGTTTATTTTAAATATAAAAAACCACGCTATGATAGCCCTGTATAACAACCTGCATTTTCATCTTCAAATTCATCATCTTAAAATATAAAAAAATGAAGAAGATAAATGTACGCTATTGATTTGTTCCTAACCGGCATCATTAAAATGTCGTTGATGGAATAGTAATAGGGATGTTACAATTTGACGGATGATTTTTTAAAGTGGTTATAAAAGCATTTGGTTTACGAATGGGAAGAAAGGTAATGGCAATTGAGATCATCTCGTGGAAAATATGAATTAAATTTACAATTTGAAAAATCCAGCTGATAAAATTTAGTTCATGCAAACCGTTACAAAAGAGTGGCTGCAAACCATAGATACTTTAAAAGAGGTACCTGCCGGACAACTGCAATGGTGGATTGATAACAGCCGCGTTTATGAGCTGGAAGAACAAGACTACCTGTTCAGAACCGGGGAGCCTGCAAACGGAACTCATGTGATTTTAGATGGCCGAATTCATATGTTTTTAAATCAAAGCAATGGCACCAGGACCATTGGGTTTTCTGAGGCAAAAGACATAACGGGCTATCTGCCTTTTTCGCGCGGGCTGGTATCAACGGTTAACGGGCAGGTAGTAGAGAAACTCACCGTTATGACCTACCCGATTGAAAGAATGAAGGAGTTGATCAACGGACATTTTGAATTAACACAAGCCCTTGTGCATATTATGACTTCGAGGGTACGAAATTTTACCGCTCTTCAGCAGCAAAATGAAAAGATGATGGCGCTGGGTAAATTGTCTGCCGGTCTTGCTCACGAGTTGAACAATCCAGCTGCTGCGATCGTGAGAGGTTCGGTTTCATTAAGAAAGCATTTACAATTATCCCCTGAAACATTTAAAAAAGTAATGGAAATAAAGGTGACACCCGGGGATGTTGATAAAGTTAATAATAAAATGTTCCAGGTCCTGGGACGAAAAGATCTACCCGTTCTTACGCTGATGCAAAAAACAGCTATGGAGGAAAAATTCGCCGATTGCCTTGAAAATCTTTCTGTAGAAAATAGCCAGGAAATTTCTGAAAATTTTGTAGAGTATGGTTTTACATGTGACGATATGGATGAATTTGCGGGTATTATTTCTCGCCAATATTTATCGCCGATATTAAACTGGATCAATAATAATCTCGTTACAGAAAAAATGGTAGATGATATCCAGGAATCGAGCCAGCGAATTGAAAAGCTGGTGAACTCGATAAAAAATTTCACCCATATGGATCGGGGGGCTGATAAAGTATTTACTGATATTCATTCAGGCATAAAAAATACACTTACTATGCTTGAGTATAAGTTTAAAAGAGGCAATGTGACGTTGCAGGAAAATTATGATTTGAAGTTGCCACCGGTTAAGGCGTTTGTTGGTGAGTTGAACCAGGTATGGACCAACCTTATAGACAATGCGCTTGATGCAATGGAAGTTAATAAAAATGGAATACTGCAAATACAAACGAGCCGTGAAAAAGACAATGTAATAATTTCCATTTCAGACAATGGCCCCGGCATTCCAAAGGAAATAAAAGATAGCATTTTCGATCCCTTTTTTACTACAAAAGAAATTGGTAAGGGAACAGGTTTGGGCCTCGATGTAGTAAACAGGATTGTGGAGCAGCACAACGGACGTATTCAAGTTAATTCTGTGCCGGGGAAAACCTCTTTTATTATTTGTTTTCCAATAAACGGTTGAATGGTGTAACAGAAAAATATATACTTAGAGCGTATACATAACCAGGTTTAAAAATTGTAGTGTTATTAAATTATAGTTTACAAAATGAATGAAGCGATAATATTTTGTATTGATGATGACCAGCAGGTATTGCGTGCATTGGCCCGTGACCTGAAAGCGCAATACAGGAAAGAATATAAAATCTTAAGCACCTCATCATCTACAGAAGCGATTAGCAGCCTGGTAGAGTTAAAAAATAAAGGTGAAACCATTGCGCTGTTTATTGCAGACCAACGAATGCCGGAAATGGATGGGGTGTCCTTCCTGGTAAAAGCAACTGAATGGTATCCTGAAGCGAAACGGGTTTTGTTAACTGCCTATTCCGATACTGATGCTGCTATCAAAGCCATAAACGAAGTGCATCTTGATTATTATTTAATGAAGCCATGGGATCCGCCGGAGGAAAAATTATTTCCAGTGATTGATGATTTGCTCGGTGAATGGGAGAGTAGTTATTTGCCCGATTTTAAGGGCATTAAGGTTATCGGTTACCAATTCTCACCGAAATCACACGTTGTAAAAGAATTTTTAGCCGGTAATCTTGTCCCCTACAAATGGCTGGATATCGAGAGAAATAAGGACGGGAAGCAATTGCTCGAAATGAATAATTTTGTGGAGAAGGACTTGCCCGTTGTGATTTTCGAAGATGGTTCTTCTTTGGCCTGTCCTTCGTTAAAAGAAATTGCCGCTAAGATCGGATTGAATCCAACCCATAAAGATGAGATGTATGATGTGGTTATTGTTGGTGCAGGTCCTGCCGGTTTGGCCGCCGCTGTGTACGGTGCATCAGAAGGCTTAAAAACATTATTGATTGAGCGCTATGTGCCGGGCGGCCAGGCTGGTACCAGTTCCAGGATTGAAAATTATTTGGGGTTCCCTTCGGGGTTGAGTGGTTCAGATCTTACCCGCCGTGCCGTTACACAGGCTTCCCGTTTTGGAACGGAGTTTCTTTCTCCACAAGACGTGAAAGGCATCCGCGAAAAAGATGGTTACAAGAAAATAGTATTAGATAGCGACGTAGAAATTAACACACGCACGATTATAATTACCACAGGAGTGGATTATAAAAAACTGGAAACAAAAGGTATAGGGGATTTTACCGGCGCCGGTATATATTATGGCGCCGCGATGACGGAGGCATCCTTTTGTAAAGACAAAGAAGTGTATATTGTTGGCGGTGGAAATTCAGCAGGGCAGGCAGCCATGTATCTTGCCAAGTTTGCAAAAAGTATTTACATCATCATACGTAAAGAGGATCTTACCTCTTCCATGTCGGCTTATTTAATTGACCAAATCAACCGGACGGATAATATTAAAGTGTTGGGCAAGACTGAGATAAAAGAAGCCAGGGGAGAAGATCGTCTACAGGAGGTCGTTATAGGTAGTATTGATGGTGATGACAGGGAAACAAAACAGGCGGATGCCTTGTATATCTTTATCGGCTCAAGGCCCTATACGGACTGGATCGGTGAAGATATTATCCGGAATGATAAGGGTTTTATTGAAACCGGGAGAGACGCGATGGGCCACGATGAATTCAAAAAAATATGGAAATTACCACGCGATCCCTATCTTCTTGAAACCAGTGCCCACGGTATATTTGCCGCGGGCGATGTGCGTGCGAATGCTATGAACCGCGTAGCCTCTGCAGTAGGAGAAGGCAGTATGGCGATCAGCTTTGTACATAAGTATCTTGCGGAAGTGTGATTCGTTACCTGCACTATTAGTTTAAATTCTAAGAAAAGATTTTTTTCAAATCAAAAAATAAAAGAAATGCCTGATGATATTTGTGTTCACATACAGGAAATAAAAGAATTAAAACTTGCTAAGGAATTTGTATGCGAAGAATGTATAAAAATTGGTAGTGATTGGGTGCACCTGCGTACGTGCCAAACCTGCGGCGCCACTTTGTGTTGTGATGAGTCCCCCAATAAACACATGACAAAGCATTATCATAAAACCCACCACCCGGTCATAATTTCATCGGAGCCGGGCGAGCGGTGGATGTGGTGCTATAAAGATGAGTTGTTTGTTGAGTATTAAGAGCTGCCGGACCTTCGGATCAAAGATGAAAAATCCATTTTATTTTTTATATGCCGGATGATATTTTGCATCGACCAAGTGATGGTATTCCTCATGCTCTTTTACGAATTTTGAAACGAAAGGACAGTACAACATAATTTTTAAATTTTCCTTATTTGCATAGTCAAGTCCGGCGCGGGCCATTGCAGATCCAATACCTTTTCCTTTGAAACTTTCAGGCACAACGGAATGCATGAATGCCATGTCTCCTTTGTACATTCTGTATTCGATAAAAGCAAACTCACCGTTAATGTTTACTTCAAAGCGCATCAATTCTTTATTGTTTATTACCCGTATATTTTCGTCCATTTTTTGTCTTTTTAAAT
>JBDTOV010000264.1:0-6494 GCA_039933035.1 Ginsengibacter sp.
TATTTATCCCACCAAACCTTTGTACTCAACTTGTCCCCTCCCTGTGCAGCAATAGCGACATTCACATTATCGGTGTTTACAGAGAGTTCAGAAGTAGGATACGTAAGTCTCCTGATGAAAGTCCCGTTCGGTACATCCGGGTTGCTCGGTTGTCCGTAAGGGTTAGGTGTCAAATCAGGGTAACCACTTCTTCTGAAGTTTGCGAATGTCTCCGGCCCGTTTAAAAAGGAGGCGATCCAATATTGTGTATTGATTTGTTGTAACTCCGTTCCTGGTACTAGTGGATTGGCTGCAATGTATGCGTCCCTTGCACCCGGGTCGATAGCACAACCTGCATCAAAAGTTGCCATCTGGTCCATATGAGCTTTTACACCATCGGCAAAATATTGCGCCGACGTACCTGAAGATAACCAGCCCCGGAAAGCGGCCTCAGCCAGCAACAAATTTGTTTGAGCAGCCGTAACAAAAAATACAGGAGCCGATGTTTTTACAATCCTTCTCCTGTCTGCCTGGCTGTAATCATAAAAGCTGGCAAGTCCATCGGCAGTGGCCCTTGCAACAATGCTTCCATTGTCGTACCCCATGGGCATTCCAATTTGTTTGGTTGGATCACTGGTTGCTACAGCCGGTGTTTGTCCATTTCCCGTGGTGGCGCCTTCATATCTTACAGCAATGGCAGGCAACCGGGGATCATTGGTACTTTTTAACTGATCTACAAATGGTTTGGCGAGGTAAAAATTGGCGGCTTCACTTCCGTTAAGTGTATTTCCTATGGGCTGGGTATAGTTCGCATCATCCCTCATGTATCCATTATCAGCATTATCCGTTATTACACCACCAGCCACAGCCGCCTGCACTGTCGACTGGGCTTTGGCAGCATCTGCTTTGCTAAGTCTCATGCCTGCTCTTAAAAGTATTGAAAAGGCGAACTTTTTCCATTTAGTAATATTTCCGGCATACAGCAAATCCTGGTTTTCAACAGTACCCGCGGGGTTCAACGCTGCTGCAGCTTCTGCCAATTCCTGTATGATCTGCGGGTAAATGTTCTGCTGCTGATCATATGAAGGAAAAAATATCTGGTCGGAATAGCCGGCTCCTCCTTCACTATAAGGGATATCGCCGTACTCATCCGTAAGAATCATGAATGCATATGACTGAAATATACGGGCCATATTATATAGATTACTCCTTGCGGGCAGATCCTTCGTATGTACAATGGCATCATGGGTGTACTTTATTACGTTTTGATAATAGGTTGGCCAAATGGTTCCCGTTTGACGATTATCCTGGTTGAAATTGGCGCCAGCCAATACACCTCCGTTTGGAGTTACCATCTGTTGCACAATGCCTATATCGTACACCAGTGAGTTGACGGGATAGGATGTGTTGATCACGGCATTGTTTAAAAGTAGAACGGGATCAATAGCCGTTGGGTCGGTCATATTTTGATTTAATTTTTCCAGCCCTTTATCACACGATCCGGCAAATAGTAATAACAGGGCCAGTAAAAGGTAGCTACATATTTTTTTCATAATAATCGTATTAAAATTTAATATTTAAGTTCAACCCCAAACCTCTTGTTGTTGGGATACTCGGAGATTCGAGCCCGATATAATTATCAGATCCGTACCCCGATGATTCCGGGTCTATATTATCTATCCATTTCTTTATGATAAATACATTATTAGCCACTACATCAAGTTTAAGCCCATTAACCGGCCAATTTGTGGGAATGAACTTTGTAAAATCGTATCCCAATGTGATCTGGCGAAGCTTCCAATAACCCCCATTGTAAATAACGGCTTCCACGAGAGCCTGGGATCGAAGATGTTCCCAATACGTCTGATTTGCAGCTACGGCTGCATTTACGGCTCCCGAAGGATCAACACCGACTCCAACCACACCGCCTTCTCTTCCTTCAAGCGTTATTTTATGAAGGCCTTCCCGGATGGCGTTGAAGTTGGTACCAGACAGTACCTTGTTGCCCAATTTATAATCTATGAATACCGACAAACTAATTCCTTTGTAGGTAAAGGAATTGAGAAAACCACCTGTCCATTTAGGCAGCGCACTGCCAAATAACACGAGGTTCGCTGTGCGTAATGGTATTCCATTTGCCTGGAAAATTCTTTGACCTTTAGCATCTCTTGCATAACCATACCCTGCAATTTGTCCCATTTCTTCACCAACCACATCTCTTAGTTCTCCATTAAAAGGATGGCTTCCTATAGTGATCCGCTCGCCGGGAGTATTGGTAAGAATACTCAGCACTTTTGTTTTGTTGAAAGAAGTATTAGCGGTAAAATCCCAGGTGAAGTTTTTTGTTTTTACAGGCAATAGTTCCAGCAACACCTCAAAACCGAGGTTGCGGCTTTTACCGCTATTGATACGGGTATTAACAAATCCCGAGCCATCGGAGATTTGTACAGGGACAATCTGGTCGGTTGTTATTTTTCTATACGCCGCAACATCAAGATTTACCCTGTTCTTAAACATTCTTAATTCCAGGCCCACTTCAGTCTCTGCTACCCTGCTCGGCTTCAGGTTTGCATTAGGCAACGTAGTACCGCTTCCGCCAACCGCTACTGCCGTCCCATTTGGATTATTGATTAAATTGGAATTGATGGTGTAGAACAACTGATCCGAATAAGGTGCTACATCACCATCGCTGCCTACTTCTGCATAACCTGCCCTGATCTTTCCAAAGTCTAGCCATGATACGGTTTTGAGCGATTCTGAAAATACATATGCTCCGGAAACGGACGGATACAAAATGCTCCTGTTTGCCGCTGACAGCGTAGAGAACCAGTCGTTTCTTACGGTACCATTTACATACAAGGTACGTTTCCATGATACCTCACCGGAACTATATAAAGAATTTACACCTTGCTGGGACAATGTATAAACGGGATTTTTTGCCCTTCCATTTTGAACGGTATACAGCCCCCTGATTACAAAGTCTGTGACCTGTACATTGTTGATATCGGCACGCCTGCGCAATTGATTGCCGCCACCGGTAAGGGTTGCAGAGAAATCTCCAAAACTTTTGTTGCCAGTTATTAAAAAGTCGAGGTTGGTTTCCCTGAAACGACGTGATTCCTGGGTATATATTCCATTCACAAAACCCGCTTGTGCAGATGCCCGGGAGGCCTGGCCCGTAGGAAAATTATTCACATCCTCATCACGCGACCAATAGTCCTGTCCGAAACGGCCCTGTACAACCAGCCAGGGCAGGAGATTGTATCTTGCAGATACGTTTCCAAAAATCCTGTCCCTTTTAATATTATGGAATTGCTGTGCCAATTCCCAATATGGATTGGTCCTGTTCTTGAACCTGGAATAAACATATTCATCTTCAGTTCCCGGATAGTATTTATTTGCATCCAGCACACTTAATGGCATCGAATTAGCCATCGCCATCAGGGCTGTGGGAACGGAATTATCCTGGTTAGCAATGTTGGGAGGATTCTTATTATCCTCCCTGGTATAATTTACATTTCCGCCGAAATTAAATTTGTCGGATAAATTATAACTAAAGCCAAGATTCATACCTTTCCGGTTCAAGCTGTTATTGGGTACGATCCCTTTATTATCCGTATTGTTTAAAGAAAGGTGGATGCCTCCCTGTTCTGTACTGGATTCCAGTGTAACGGTGTTGGAAAGGTTTTGTCCATGCCGGTAAAATTCCTTAATCCTGCTTCCCTGTGGTACGTAGGGAATCCCGGTAGTACCAAATAAGGTTTGCGTCATGCCCGGGGCAAATTTTTCACCAAATGACCATTCACCCGATGTCGGATCCGGAGCAGTAGGACGAACACCATTTTCACCCTGGCCATATACTTTTTGATAATCAGTAAAATCCAAAGGAGTTTCGTCGGTAAAGTTTCCATTATAAGATACGCCAAGACCTTTTCCCTTACCTCTTGTTTTGGTAGTGATCATAATAACCCCATCTTTGGCCCGGCTACCATATAGTGCAGATGCGGGGGCACCTTTCAGAATGGTCATGGTTTCAACATCGTCGGGGTTAATGCTTGACAGGCCGTCTCCGCCATCGGAATATACCCCGCCACCTGTAACGCCAACGGTGTTATCGTTGAAATTGGTATTGTCTATGGGCACGCCATTTACTACAATCAACGGATTGTTTTGCCCGGAAATAGACGATTGTCCACGGATGCGTATTTTCGAAGTTCCACCGGGGCCGGTACCCAATGAAGAAATATTTACGCCCGCCACTTTACCCTGTAAAGCATTCATTACATTGGGAGTTCGATTTACGGAGAGTTCGTCAGGGTTGACGCTCGTAGCAGCATAGCCTAAACCCCTTGACTGCTTCTTGATACCCAGGGCAGTAACTACAACCTCTCTAAGATTTTGCACATTGCCTGCGACGTGAATGTTTATGGTTTTTCTGTTTCCAACAGTTTCAGCTTGAGTTGGTGTGCCAACGTAGCTAAACTCCAGTACGTCACCGGCTAAGGCGTTGATTTCATATTTACCTAAAATATCAGATACAGTTGCCCGGTTGGTATTCTTAACCTGGACCGTAACACCAGGCACAGGCTGGTTGTTATCGTCCGTAATGGTTCCTGATACAGCCTGGGCATGCGATGAAGCGGAAAAAAGCAAAAGTGAAACAAGTGATAATAGCAGATTTCCGGCGGTAGAGGGAAATCCCCTTTTTAATTTTTTTGTCATAACAAGCAATTTTGGTTACAATGAAGGTTTTAAAGTTATTAACTTTTATTTAACAATAGTAGTTTATTTAAATTTTTTATCGGGAAGTTTTCAATTTTCGATAACGTTATGGCTTTTAATTTCGGGAGTAAAAAATAATATAACGGTGACGGCTAGATGAAATTATTGCCGGGCAGGATTTTCACGGTACCGATAATAATCTATACAATAATTTTCGTAAAACCCCGGCTTTGAAAACGTATGGCATTAGCAGTAAACAAGAGTTATTATTCCGGGAGTTATAGGATACATCGGGATGATGCCTACAGGTTGTTATTAAAAAACTGACATGACATGCGACTTTTGTATCTTGTGCTGCAACTGTAATTACTCAAGCTACTCCAAGGCATCTCCCTTAAAATTATCCAAAAATGAAAAAAACAATTATCTTTTTTTTAATCGTGCAGGTATGGTTCCCGTTAATGCTATGGGCACAGGTTACGCAATCTAAAAATTGCATCCCATGTGAACAACTAAAGAATTTACAAATTCCTGATGTGACCATCCTGGAAGCGAAGTCAATAAAAAATGACACGATTGAGGGCCAGGTAATAACGGTTCCCTTCTGTTATGTATTGGGGAGAATAAGTAAAGGAATTAATTTTGAATTGCTCTTGCCTGCTAAGTGGAATAAGCGATTCCTGATGTCAGGCGGAGGAGGTTTCGTCGGCAGCATTCAAAATAGTTTCCGCTTTAAGGTCAATGCAGGCTATGTTAGCGTTGGTACGGATGCAGGGCACCAGGGTTCCGGAATAAAAGCAGATTGGGCCTTCAACAATATGGAGCGGCAGCTTGATTTCGGGAAGTTAGCCATTCACCTTACGGCTGCGGTATCTAAATTTATTATCCGCGCTTACTACTGTACCGACCCTGCTTATTCTTATTTCGCGGGCTGCTCCAGGGGTGGCGGCCAGGCCATGATGGAAGCACAGCAGTACCCGGAAGATTTCGATGGAATTGTTGCAGGAGCACCGGCTTTTAGTTGGCCGGCCACGGGTGCAAAGTTTATACAAATCAGCCAGAAAAATTATCCCGATCCTCGCAACTTAGAGAAGCCTGTTATTACAAAAGATAATTTGCGTTTACTACAGGACAACATATTAAAGCAATGCGATACACTTGATGGCATCAAAGATCATATTGTAAACGACCCGCGGGCCTGTAAATTTGATTTCTCTTCCCTGCCTATATGCCCCGATGGCCAGTCAACAGCTGATTGTTTTACCATGAAGCAATTAGAGGCAATTGAAACGGTGTATGCCCCGGTTACTGAAAAACAGGACACTATCTATACTGGTTATCCCTTTGGTGCAGAAAATGAAGAAGGCAGTTGGGATGTGTGGATTGCAGGAAACCAACCCGGCATGGGCATCCCCAGTCTTCACTTTATGTTCGGCACCGAAATGTTTAAAAATTTAGTCTTTAATGATTCAACCTGGGATTACAGTACATATACTTTTTCAAATTTTGGCAAAGAAACGCAATACGCATCGGCCTATCTTGACGCTACCAATACAGATTACACCGGCTTCAAAAAACATAAAGGGAAAATGATCATGTATCATGGCTGGAACGATCCTGCGCTTTCAGCTTTCTCTACCATTCGGTATTACAATAAAGTTGAGCAACAAGATAAAGAGGTACCATCTTACTTTCGCCTGTTCCTGCTGCCAGGCGTTTTGCATTGCTCAGGTGGCCCGGGGCCGGCTGAAACCGACTGGCTTTCATTAATTGAGAATTGGGTAGAAAAGGAT
>JBDTOV010000265.1:0-6375 GCA_039933035.1 Ginsengibacter sp.
TTTATGAAAAACTGGAACTGGGAGATTTCGAACATTGCAAAGATGCAATGAACAGGCATGCGCATGGGCAAAAAAATTACAGAACTCTTGAACATTCACTCAATAGCTATGAGCTAAACACAATACACGATCAATTGGACCAGCACATAAAAAACTGGAAAGAAATAAAACAGCGCACATTATATGAGACTACCAATTGGTAATATTTTTTTCATTATTCTTTCAGTGTTTTAAAGGGACACCACCATAGCGCTTCCTAAAAAGCTACTCATAATTTTTCTTCGAGCTTCTCTTTCACCCCACCAAACCATTCATCTTTTAAAATACTCAATACGATACTGTCTCTTCTAAGACCGCCAGTTCTGGTTGGCATGTTGCTTCTTAAAATTCCATCAACTTTGCACCCCAAAGATTTCATCGCTGCGATGCTTCGTTCGTTATTATTATCGGCTCTTAATTCAAATCTTTCAAAGCCGATCTGTTCAAATGCAAAAGTCAAAAGAAGAAACTTACAGTGTTTGTTCAATCCCGTTCCCTGGAATTTTTTTCCATACCAGGTATAGCCAAGCTGTACAGTTTGCAAATCATTTTGAATATCATAAAATCTTGTGCTGCCGGCATATTCATTAGTGCGTTTATCGAAAACTATAAAAGGATATTCTTTTCCTGCATCTCTATTCGTAAGAGCTATATTCATATAGTTTCGAAGCCCCTCTTCACCTTCTGCGCCAACCAGGGAATACTTCCACAGCGTTTGTTCATTTATTGAAAATGGAAGTAAAAAATTAAAGTCTTCCCATTGTAGCGGCCGGAGTAACACACGGTCATCTTCCAAAACATAATTTTTACTGCAGTCAAATTTTTCAAGCATATAATTGTGATAAACGATTTAAAAAATCTCATTAGTGATTGGCTAAAGATAAAGCTTACCTGAAAAAAAATTAATTTCGATTTCTTTTGTCAAACTATTTTTTCTTTAAAATATTTTTATGGATAACCCCTCTTCTTACTGCGATGTAGTGAGCATAATGGATAAAAACAATATTCATCGCATCTATCACGATACGGCTTATGGATTTCCAATCGATAATGACGACGAACTTTTTGAAAGGCTTGTGCTTGAGATAAATCAGGCGGGACTTAGCTGGTCAACGATATTGAACAAGCAAGAAAATTTTAAGAAGGCCTATAAAAAATTTAGTATTAAAAAAGTTGCTTCATTTAAAGAAAAGGATTTTGAAAGACTGATGAATGATCCGGGAATCATCAGAAATCGCCTAAAAATAAATGCAGCGATAGAAAATGCGAAAACACTTTTAGGTATTCAAAAGGAATACGGTTCATTTAAAAAATGGATAGATCATCACCATCCTAAAACAAAAGAAGAGTGGGTAAAGATTTTTAAAAATACTTTTCGCTTCACCGGCGGTGAGATTGTAAATGAATTTTTAATGAGCACCGGCTATTTACCAGGAGCACATATTGAAAGTTGCCCGGTTTATAAAAAGATGGTGAAAGCAAAGCCGGCTTTTTTGAGAAAATAACAAATTAGTGTAAGTATCGGATTGCTAAAAAAGTCGTTGTCGATGATCTCAATAATTCGAAACACTTGCATCCCAGGAAAAAAAGTTTTACATTTGTCCCAGCTTACACACGCAACCTAACATCTCCATCTCCTTTAATTAACCATAATTTTATTTAATAGCTCCTATCCTCTGAATTTCTGGTTTGATATACTTCCCTAACCGTATATTCTATTTCCATTATTCATGTAAAACTGTTATAAAGGTTTCACCTCTAAAAACATTTTAACATGGAAAATTCTTATTCAGCGTATGTAAGAACAGTAAACGGCGACACATTTTATTTTGTAAAAAAATACCAGGTCTTCACGGAATACAAAGACCTTCCGCCACTTCTCGACAGCTATGCCATGCACACCGATTTTAATAAGGCCTGTAAAATTGCCTTAATTTCCGGTAAAGCAGCGCAGCAATTGATGAATGATTTGCAGATCAATCAGGCGCCATCTCGCATTGCCAAGCAAACGGGTAAAGCAACTATTTACAAGCTAAAGCCACGGCAAATAAATTTACCGGCGATATTCAGACTCGGATGGCTTACTAAAATTTGATTGATACCAAGGTGCAGAAATAGTTGCAGGATTTAATGGCTCCGGGGAAATTTTTTTCAAAAATTTCAGCAGTTGTTGTATTAATTCTTCATCTCTTCCAGCTCTTTCTGCACCCTGAACATTTCATCACGTAGCCGCGCGGCTTCCATAAAATCAAGATCACGGGCAGCTTTTTCCATATTGCGTTTTATCGTACTGATGGTTTTTTCCATTTGGGGAATGGTCTTTTTAGCCGTTAAATATTCCCCTTGTTCTTCGGCAGCAATAGTTATAAGATCATCAGCCGCATAAGGAGAGGCGGTGGTACCTTTTATGTCCAGCACTGAAGTTTGCCCCATTATTTGGTCAATAGATTTTTTTATAGTCTTTGGCGTAATGTTATGTTCAATATTATAGGCAACCTGCTTTTCCCGCCGCCTGGTAGTTTCATCTATCGCCTTTTGCATGCTTTCAGTCATAATATCGGCGTAAAAAATTACAAGGCCTTCAACATTACGGGCTGCCCTGCCAGCAGTTTGGGTAAGCGATCTCTCGTTGCGCAAAAAACCTTCTTTATCTGCGTCTAAAATAGCAACCAATGAAACCTCAGGAAGGTCAAGGCCTTCACGCAAAAGGTTTACACCTACTAATACATCTATTTTCCCAAGACGAAGTTCACGCAGAATTTCTATCCTGTCCAGTGTATGAACTTCGCTGTGTACATATTTCGATTTAATGTTTATCCGATGCAGGTACTTGTCCATTTCCTCAGCCATTCGTTTGGTAAGCGTTGTTACCAGCACCCTGTCGCCTTTTGTAACACGTTTATCAATTTCATCCAGCAAATCATCAATTTGATTAACTGATGGCCGTATTTCAATTGGAGGATCAAGCAAACCTGTTGGCCTTACAACCTGTTCTACCACTATACCACCTGTTTTCTCTAATTCAAAATCGCCCGGTGTAGCACTTACATAAATGGTTTGATTCAGCATATTTTCAAACTCATTAAAATTAAGCGGCCGGTTATCCAATGCAGAAGGCAAGCGAAAGCCATAATCAACCAAAATTAATTTTCTTGATCTGTCTCCACCATACATACCGCTCACCTGCGGAATGGTTTGATGGCTTTCGTCAATTACACATAAAAAATCATCCGGAAAATAATCTAATAAACAGAACGGTCTTGTGCCCGGATCCCGGCGGTCAAAAAATCTTGAATAGTTTTCTACGCCGTTGCAGTAGCCTAGTTCACGAATCATCTCAACATCATAGTTTACCCTTTCTGAAATTCTTTGCGCTTCAATGTATTTACCAATGCTCTTGAAATATTCTGTTTGCCTCGCAGCTTCATCTTGTATCTCGTAAAGTATTTGCTGGAGTTTATCCTTTGGTGCTATGTATAAATTTGCGGGGAAAATGGCAGCATCATAAACTTTGCTGATTCGCTTGCCTGTGCTCAATTCCAGTGTTTCTATACTTTCAATTTCATCCCCAAAAAAAGTAATGCGGTAACCGTTATCCATGTAAGGCAGATTGATATCAACTGTATCTCCTTTTACCCTGAACGTGCCTCTTGCAAAATCTCCCTGGGTGCGTGAATACAGTCCATTGACCAGTGAATGAAGAAATCCCTGCCTGCTAATTGTTTGCCCTTCTTTTATTCGTACAACACCTTCTGCAAAATCTTTAGGATTTCCAATTCCATAAATGCAACTTACACTGGCCACCACTATAATATCTCTTCTGCCTGTTAATAATTGAGAGGTCGCCGCAAGTCTTAATTTATCAAGTTCTTCATTAATGCTTAGATCTTTCTCAATATAAACATCGCTTACCGGCATATATGCCTCAGGCTGATAGTAATCGTAGTAGGAAACAAAATACCCTACAGAATTATCCGGGAAAAACTGGCGGAACTCTCCATACAGTTGAGCAACCAGTGTTTTATTATGCGTAAGAACCAGGGTAGGCCGTTGCACGTTTTGTATCACATTGGCCATGGTAAAAGTTTTACCACTGCCTGTTACGCCCAAAAGGGTTTGATATTTTTCTCCCTCTAATATTCCCCTCGTCAATTGTTCAATTGCCTGGGGCTGGTCTCCTGCTGGTTTGTATGATGAATTAAGTTGGAATGGCATAGGGATATGCAATTTACAACTGAAAGCGTGAATTAAAAGTTATGACAATAATGTGTTCCTGGTTTTTTAGAATTCGCTTCTCTTACTCTTAATATTTAGATGAGAAATTAGTCGCTGCTGCCTATTTCACCCCTGGGATAGCGTCAAAATAGTCAGCAAGTTTATTTATAGCTTTTGCATCAACTTCAATCTGTTCCTGCGCCTCCTTCCATTTTCTTTGTTCGATTGCTTCACGAATGCCTGGCATTGTTTTCACTCCATATCCAGTATAAAACCCAGGCGCATACAAGGTATGCTTATACCAACCTCTCCGCGGCAAACCGGTTTCCGTAAGCAATTCCTGCTCTGCCTTATACAGAGATTGATTAAATGCATCACCTACATTGCTGCTTTTGATTTTATCTGCATAGAGCGCTTTTAAACTGTCGGTACTTTTCTTCAATGCTTCCAATGCATTTTGTAATGGCGAGAAATCGAGGTAAGGCACTTCAGATTTTACCTCAGGATTTACAAGCTTTTTTGTTGGGTCTTCACCGAGGCTATAACCTCCGGAATTTATAATTTGGTTTTCTACTTCGGTGGTTTCCCGTGTCTTTTGCAAAAGCGACATCAAATCTTTTGAGTAGTCATCAATTGTTTTATATAAATGCGTAAAATCAAATGGCAACGCATCTGCATTAGCCATTCTTAAAACCGCATGGCCGGCAGTTTCTGCAAGAGTGACGCCGTATCTAAACCCTGGATCTTTAAATTTCGTATACAGATCATAAGAGTCATAAATAGAGTGATACTCGCCTCCATTGTCTTCACCTCCGTATCCAATATTCAAAGCAGGTACACCTGCATGTTGTATAAAGGCAGAATAGTCAGAACCGGAACCCATCGCATCAAGTTTCAAATTTTTTTCGTCTATTATTTTTTTCTTCGCTTCCGTAGTTTTTGCGGAAATGGCATCATTGGCTTTTTTTCGCTCAAATACACTCACATTAGTTTGTGGGTCAATTACCTCTTTCGAAATATCATCCATTAAAGGCTCGAGCGCATGCGATCCTTCCGCATATAAAAAGCCACGGCCATTGCCATCAGAATTTATATAAACTACTGCCTTTTGTTGCAATTCTTTTTCATGTTGTTCCACCCATTCTGTAGAACCAAGTAACCCTGGTTCCTCGCCGTCCCATGCACAATAAATAATAGTACGATCAGGCCTCCATCCTGTGCTCAACATATTGCCAATTGATTTCGCTTCTTCCAAAATAGCGGCTTGTCCGCTGATTGGATCGTTCGCACCATTAACCCACGCATCGTGATGATTACCACGTATAATCCATTCGTCCGGATATTTTGCTCCTTGTATTTTTGCAATTACGTCATAACAGGGAACAATATCCCAATTGATTGCAACTTGCAAATGTACTTTCGCTTTGCCGGGGCCTATGTGATAGGCAAAAGGTAAACCTCCATGCCAGTCATTTGGTGCGACAGGGCCATCAAGCGCTTCAAGCAATGGTGTTGCATCGTGGTAACTTAAAGGCAGTACGGGGATCTTTAAAAGGTTAGGCGCTTTGAGCCTATCCAATCTTTGTGCGTCTTCTGTAGCTCCAACGCCCGGAGTTAAAGGATCGCCCGGATAAATTACCATATCCATTATTGAGCCCCGCTGAACACCATATTCATTTTTAAAAGCACCTTTTGGATATACATCTCCCTCGAAATATCCATCATCCATCGGATCACTATAAATAATGCAACCTATAGCTCCATGCTCCTGCGCTACTTTTGGTTTTATCCCACGCCAGCTATGACCATATTTTGCGATAACAATTTTTCCTTTCACATCCACGCCCATTTTATCCAACACTTCATAGTCCTGCGGAAGTCCATAGTTTACAAATACTAATTCAGCAGTAACATCGCCATCTGCACTCCACGCATTATATGTTGGTAATTGATCCTTTTGGCCGCTGGTTGCATCTTCCTTTAAAGCGGGTTCCTTTAATAATGCCTTATAAGATGTGGGGAAAGTCATCTCTAGCAATCTTGTTTTTGGCGTAGGAAACAGCACGTGAAAGGTTTCTATTTTTGCGTCCCATCCCCATTTTTTATAAAGGCCAAGAATGT
>JBDTOV010000266.1:0-6342 GCA_039933035.1 Ginsengibacter sp.
CCAGGTGGAACTGAAGCGTTAGCGGATTTAGCGCACTTGAATTCGGACGATTAATGTTGTTATAACATCAATCAACTTCTGGAACAAAGATAGGCCGGTACCACTTGCTGCGCAAGAGCAGTACTGCCTGATTATAGTGCTGCTGAAATTACGGTGCACATCGTAAACACACGTGTAGCGAAAAGTGAACAACCGCAGATATGGTAGGTCTCCGTCAATGGCAACAGCAAAAATGGTATTACTATCATAATAGGAACTAATTATTTATTTTCCGGTTTCATCTACCGGTACCGGCTACACGATAACAACTCCCGCTCCCGCTAAAATGGCGTCCTCAATTAATAAATCCCCTTTCTACCCAGTAATCTCGTGTACGGAGGTACCTGCCCGAAGCAGCGTCCAGGGTGAACCAATCCAGGTAATCATCTTCAATGTCATCCAGGTTTATTAACTCGTATAAAGGCGACATCCGGCAACTGGTTTCAATATTTACCGTAATGGCATTCATACTGCCCAGCATACTCCTGTTATTGGTTCTGCTGATAACATATCCTTCCTCCACAAGCTGTATTTCCTGCTCAATAAACTCCTGCTTAAAATTGTTTCGGTGTAACAATTGTGGCAGCCTGCTAAAAAATGAAGGTAAGGTAGTATTAATGCTTCTGCCCCGGGTGAGTACCAGCAGCAGCGAAGGTTGGTGTACATACATTACGAGCAACTTGCCCGGAAAGCCGGTTGACAATAGCTTTGCATACCATGCATGCAGGTACTGGTTTTCCGATGGTGCAGATATATACATGGCCGGTTGTAAACCCGACGTTTTTAAAAGTTTTTGTACGGCATGAAGAATAATCATGCCGTAAAAATAAGTTGGTTGAATTATATTACCATTACACGTATATTTTTGTGGTAAGAAAGTGCATTTGCATGCAATGGCAGATGTTCATATAAAAGAAATACACAGTAAAAACAGGTCAGTCATTAATGCCAGGGATACAAAGCACGAAATGCCGGTACGCAAATTTTTCATACCCATGCCCATGGCTACCGGTACCGGCTAAACGATAACAAACTCCCCGGCAAATTGATAGTCCGAAAATATCATGCATTCATATTTGTGTATGCGGCTGGTAAGCACGAATGTGTGCGTTAAACCAGGTATCCCGGCGGGTCTTCCATATTAAGGCAAGGGGGTGGCATGAAACCCCTACAACGAACAAGGCACCTGCCTCACGAAGCTAATCTCTATCCCCGGAAATTTCGTGTAGGTTTTACTAAAATATAGCATAATACCCTATAAAAATTTTGCGTTGCACGATAATGCACAGTCAATTATGGCTCCCCACTACGGCTGTTGTATAAAAAAGTAATTGACGGCAACCACACTGCAAAAAATTATTGCATAAAAGAGGCCATAGATCAATAAACTCAGCAGGGTGCGCATTAAGATCGAAAACTTTTTGCGGGTATTGAAAAACTGCAGTAGTACCCACACCAGCAGGCCCAGGTTAATGATATATTCCAGGTTGTAAAAATTCTTTAAGGCCGGCCTTCCACTGAAGGCATAGTTAAACGGGAAAAGCACAATACGTACAATGAGGCTTTGTGCTGTAATAAATGCATTTAAAATAAAATGCTCCACATAATTATATCCCCACTTCCTGAAGGCGAGGTAGGTGCCCAGCGCCGCAAAAGGTAGTTGCGCCAGCGCCACCAGCTCATAATGCTCACCAATCCACAGGAGCAGGTTTTCTACTATATTGTTAAGGTTTATTAACTCCTGGCCCCGGCCGGAAACCGTAACCGAGCCCTTTAGCATCCCGATATGGAAAATATGGTACAAAAGCGCATAGACGCCTGCCAATATCAGCACCATGGATATGGGCCTGAAATGACTAACCCGCTTGCCCCTGAGGTATTCCCTGATAGTGTGCCCCGGGCGGGTAAAGAGTTCTTTGGTGGTAAAAAAGATACCCTTATCAACATGAAAGAGACCGTGTTGTATATCATGCCAGAGGAAGTGAAAATTCATAGTATGCGTTTCCGCTGCCTGCCCGCAGTTGTTACAAAATTTGCCCTTAAAGCGGCGGCCACAGTTTTTGCAGTTTGTCATTGTTTTGCCATTGTAAGCTATTTATTGCTACGCTAAAGATAGAAGGATTACTCAAAAGGAAGAATTGATTTTCCTATTCGCATAAGGTCCGATGTCGCTTGCCAGACAACCCTGCACGCAAGGCTCATGATCACAATAAATAAAAAATAAAAGAAGGTGAATAAACAGGCGGAACGTTTGGGTTGGCTACGGATGTTGATCGGGCAGGCTTTGATTTATTGTTTCATTTGTACCAGGACAAATGAAAACGCAATGCCAGCAACCGTACAACATTTCTGAATATTGGAGGATGCAATTGAAAAGAAAGTGGGGCGGGCACAAATCCCACAAAAGAAAATCTAATTTTACCATTTACATTTACCCCCTTGGTAGCTTTTCAATTACCCTAAAAAATAAAACATGCTTGTCAATAAAACATGGCACGACCAGTACAAAGAAAGTCTATCATTTGGCCAGCGGCTCGCCGATAAAGTGGCCAACGGCATGGGCTCCTGGACGTTCATCATTTTACAAAGTATTTTTGTGATAGTGTGGATGACGTTAAATATTATAGGGTTTATGCGCCACTGGGATGTGTATCCTTTTATCTTGCTTAACCTGCTGTTTTCTACACAGGCTGCCTACGCGGCACCTATTATTATGATGGCACAAAACAGGCAAAATCAAAGGGATAGGGTGCAGGCGCAGAAAGATTACCAGACCAATACAGACGCCAAGTTGGAGATTGAGGAACTCCAGAGAAGATTAGATTCAATTGAAATTGAAAAATTAGATAAGATCATAACGATGCTGGAAGAAATAAAAAGTGGCAGCCGGCCCCTGCAGGCATAGCTACCGGTATAGGCTACACGCTAAAATGCTCCCCCGTAAACCCGGTATGGCCTTAACAAAATATAAAACTTTTTTCAACCTTCAAATTCATAAAAACAACCCCCAAAAACGCTACGGTGGCGCTTGCCGGATAAACACAAGGAGCAATTGGGTTGTCCTTGATTTTTTGTATCGGGATAGAAGAAAAGGCTCTGACAAAAACCATTATCTTACAGTAACTGTATATTTCTTTGTTATATTTGGTTATCCATTCCCGTTTGATTCCCGCCCGTTAGCCCTGCATTTATTGTAAACTAAAAACTAATTAAGAATGAAAAAATTTCTTGTATGCTTCAGCGTGGGAGCATTTTTATTATCGTGTAACAATGATAACAGCAAAACTACGGGTACATCCGGTTCCAAAGACTCAACTGTTGCCACTACTACTGATCAACCTGCGGCAGACCTGCCTTACAAAGCTTCTTTCTCCAGCAGCTTTACCACCGATGTATCAGATGCTGATCTAAAGACCGTTTTGATGAGTTACAAAGACTGGGCAGATGGTAATATGAGCAATGTTGCCAAAGCCTATGGTGATACGCTGACCTGGGACAGGCCTAATGGCGATCACTTTCAATTGCCTAATGCAGGCATTATGAATATGTGGACAACTTACCGCGATAGCCTGAGCTCCATATCCATTGAGATACAGGCCTGGCAAAAAATGTATGCAACGGATCACAAGGATGCTTTTGTGGTAACCTGGTACAAAGAAATAGACACCTATAAAAACGGTAAAGCTGATTCCGGCTGGTACCACGATATTAACCTGGTAAAAAATGGAAAAATTACTGCGCTTGAACAATATAAAAGGGCAGCGAAATAATAGACAAGTCTCTCATTACAAAGCCCCGCAGCAGGCGCTTTTTTGCCTGGTGAATAACCTCATGCCCGGTATTGCTGATAAACGGATCAGTATTCCTTTATGGAAGCCCGCATATTATCGAGTTCTTTTAGCCTGTTCTGCTTTTTATCCAGTTGAGCACTCAGCTTACTTATTTTTTTATTTTGATCATCCAGGTTATTAGCCTCCTTCCTGGCATCTTTTGCATCTTTAACTGATCTCCTGGCTGCTTTCTTTGCCTTCCTGGCATCCTTTACGCTTCCGTTAGTAGCATTGGAGGCTTTATCGGTAGTTTCCTGGGCGGTGCTTTGCGCATCAGAAGTAGCAGCATCCGATTTTTTTTGATAGCGGGCTAAATCACTTTGCGCTTTGTTGAGATCCGCAGTAAGTGATGTAATATCACTGGATACCGCTGCGTACTCTTTGTTAAGAGCGGCGGTATCGGCTATTGTTGTATACTTTTGGGAAAAGGCAGGAGCGAAGGCCATTACCGCCAGTAACGCCGGCAGAAGAAACATAATCTTTTTCATTTGATTGTTATTTTTTAATATAATAATTGCTGTTTTACGAATTGGCGTGGAATACAGGCAGGCATTGGCAGTACAGCAATTTATGATCCGTATTCCATACTGGTAGCTTCCATCGCCCAAAACAAGGTATCTATTGCTATAGGTTCCGATCCTTCATTGTCGCCCTAAAAGCCTTTTCGTTGCTCATCTATCACCGCTTTGGTGACAAGGATTTCTTAGACCACGGGTAGGAGCAAAGGATGGGGTGGAACCTGCAAAGGTATCAGCAAGCCGGTGGGCAGTTATGTATGGGTAGTAGCATGCACCGCCACCCATAATAGCAAACAGTAAGTAAAAGAATGATTACCCTTACATAAATTAACAACGCTATAGGTTTTTGCATGCCACCCGGCAGGAAAATTACAGCAGTGGGGAAATTAATACCATGGCTGAGCACGACAAATTCATGCGATCGCCGTGCCTGGTTGCTATCAAAGAAGGGAATATCCCTGTCAGTCACGTATTCCCGGATCGTATGTATTGGCAATATCAAACATATCCTGGCAGGCGGCATATTTAGATTGAAAGCTCACTATAAATGCATCTACCTCTAAGGCAAATGCTAACGGTACCGCCAGTTCAGTATTGCCAAAAGCACCCGAAATTTGAAAAATAATATTGGCCAGAGCATCAATCAGCCCGGAGGTAAACTTAAAACTGAATTGCCCGGCATCGGTTGGTTTGGCGCTTATATAACTGAATGATGATGAAATGTCACTCAACTGCTGACCTATATACGCCCCCACGAAAAATTCCCAGGCAATATCGGCATTCGAAGAAGCAGCAGTAGTTTCTTTGGGGATAATAATTTCGAATACATGATCTTCCGCTTCTGTCAAAAACAGTACAAACTCCCGGAGGCCATATCCTTCAAATTCATTGATCCTGATAGTTAGCATGTAGATAATGTTCCTTATTAATTTTTTTTCTATACAATTTCCCTGGTAGCACAAAGAGGGATGGCTCAACATTTTACTCGTATAATGCAGGCAATCGACGTTTTCGTGGTAAGCGGGTTGAGAGGTAATAACGCAAGTCATTGGTTATAATTGCATGTACCCATTATATTTTGTAGATACATGAACAATAAATCTGTTGCACAATACCAGCCATTGTCCGGTTTTACTACCTGGTATTTAAAAATATTTGTAGGGTAATTTTGTATAATGGCGCCTGACTGCCGGTAGGCAGGGCTGTTTCCAACATGGGCATAAAAACGGTAATTACTTTGTTGTTCCCAAAACAAGAATTCATTGGTGGCTGAATAAAATTAATGGCAACATTGCTAATGGTGCAAAAGCCGTATTAGGAGAGCAGTTTTGCTTTTTCAAGCAACCTGTTCATTTTTTTAATTTTTTTTGAAAAGGGAGAATCTCCTGAAGTTTTAGATTTAGTAACAATGACAGTTTTATTTTTTACTCTTTTTAATGTCACCCTTCCCCCTGTATTTTTTTTAGTTAATGACATATATCAAAATTAAGTTTTTCTTTTTACAAAAAAGGCAAGGTAATGTCCCTTATGATCTGCATCGAATTCCACTTCTTTTGGGCTGCCAGAAGGCCCTTCCAATGCTGTAAAGCTCAGTGTTTCCGGCACGGACATAGAAACTGTACATACTTTGTTTGGCCATAACAATAACTCATTGATGGCTGAATAAAATTAATAATGTACGCACTGAAATTAAATGTTTACATCCTCAGGAACTTGTTGTATAAATTCAGAAAGTGTGGGAATATTGTCGTTTTTAATTCTCCAAAGATTTTCATAGTCGATACCAAAATATTCGTGAATGATACGGTTACGGAAACCAATTATTCTACGCCGCTCTATTTCCGGACGCTCAGTTTACTACAGCGTCAATTGTTTTGTCATCCTGCATAAAATCATCAAAAGACATATCTTTTGTATAATTTATGATCTTCATTGCTGCATCAAAAATATCTTCC
>JBDTOV010000267.1:0-6314 GCA_039933035.1 Ginsengibacter sp.
GGAGACATTTTATCATATTGAAAACTTTCACCAAACCAGAGCTTATTAATGTAGGGAAAGAAACTTGTGTATTGTGTGGCAGGCCCTTTAGAAAATCCTGTGTTGGAATGAAGGTCTATCAGGCAACCAGGCTTTATGCTGTCCATTGCTTCTCTCATTCGTTTTATGATATGACGGTCAAATGCTACATCATCAAGGTAAAGGCCATCAATATCTTCATTTTTTATCAGCCATCCCAGTCCATATACATAAAAATTATACCAGCGTGAATCTCCCGGCGCTGTTTCAATTGCTGCATCTATTTTGCCCAGGTCATTACCGATTGGTGTGTACCATGCGGGAGTATAATCATTTATTAAATGCTCCTGCAGCCAGGGAAACCCTCCTCCTTTTCCTCCTGAAAAAATTTCATTTCCAAGGCTTCTCAATGCCCAAATCTCAGGGGTATGATTGGTGAGTTCCCTGATCGTATAATATATTTTTGTTTTTATTCCTTTTTTGTGCCAATAATCCGCAAAATATTTAATCTCCTTTTTTGCAAGAAATGGATAGTTAATATACGGATTGGTAATGTTGCCCTGGTGAACATTAATCACTTTAATGCCCGCTGCAACGGCACTTGAATCGGGCCATGCATTACTCCCATTGTGGTAATATCGTTCTTTGAATTGAGCTTTAGTATCTAATTTTTTGATTGGTGTGATAATCAAATCAAATCCAAAGGACACTTCTTCATTTTTCTTAAAATTACGGCTACCGGAATAAACAGTTACCAGGGATGTATCGCCATTATTACGGACAGAAAAACCACCTTTGTTTTCATTATACCAAATTGGCGGTGGTTGCGGTTTATACAAATTCAATAAGGGCCCTGAATAGGAAGCTCCCAGCAACTGGCAATAAATTCCACCATAAGTATTGCCGACCCAAAAACTATTGTGCGGCCCTTTCCATTTTGCATTTAAGGCATCAGGAATTATCGTGCCCGGAAGGCCCATTCCCATCATATATTGAGCTATTTCTTTTTTGAAAGGAATTTCTAATTGAAAATCTTTTAGTGTAACATCATGCAGCGCTTTCAATTGAATCGTATAATGCAAATAGCCGTCAAATTCCAACGATTCTTTTCCTTTAAGAAGAAAATTATTACTATATGCTGTCCATGAACCGGCTACTTTCCCATCATCCTGTTGAGTTTCGCCGAAATCTGGTTGGTTGAAATTTTCACCCGTGGCGATGCATTGAATAGGCCCGGTTAAAATCTCCGTTCCAGAAACACTAATAGAAGCGGGCAATGCATCCGTTGTTAACGAAACGTGTTTATCAGAAAATGAAAATTGCCCCTGGCCATCAAAATTTATCGGACTAAAAGGCGCTGTAGGTTTATCAGAAATTCCTGCAGTAGAATTAAGCCAGCGAAGCCGCGAGTATCTCCACGTTTCGCCATCACCGTGATCTGCCAGGTACTTATCTGTAATCGTTATTTGTAAAGGAATTCTTTTAGGCTTTTCTCCTGAAGTTGAGACAATAACTGCGCCTTGGTAAACACCTGGTTTTACATGCCCTGGGATATCAATTCCTATCCATAAAGCCTGCACTTTGCCTTTAGAAACATTCACACTTTTTGTAAAAGATTTGCCATAAGAATTGATCCCTGCTGTATTGAAACAAGTTAAAGCAGATGAAGGTATCTTTTGTTGATTGTTCTTCAAATCCGAAAAGCCTACCTGGACACTATCAACATCTGACTGCGCTGCATACATGCCGATTTGAAAAGTGTAATATTCATTGCGCTCCGCTACGCCTCTAAATTCTTTTTGCAGGCCTTCTTTTATCCATTTTAATGGAATATCATCCTGCATCTTAATTGGATATTTTCTATCCTCAGGAAAAAGCAGGTAACCATCATTATGCCTCGACAAAAACTTTTCCTTTTCAGAAAGTGTAGCAATAATTTCCATTGGATAAAAAGAATCGAAATCAGTCCGTGACTGCAATACATTGCAGGATACGGAAGTGAGTTTTGAGATAGCGTTTTTATCCGATAAATGATTTTTGCCTATCCATTGTGCATCCGGCATTTTGGGAGGCAGATATCCGTATTGATAATATCCTGGATCAGGGTCAGGCTTATAGGGAAGATAATAAAAGTAATATTTCCCTGTTTTAGTAAAAGGGCCAAATACCATATCACATTGCTCATCGCTTACAGAAATTCTATATACATTTTGAATGGTATCGCCTGTTGCCGCATTAATAATTAAAAAACGTTTTTTATCCGTGTGCAAATCATGCAGGCGCCAGGTGATTTTCAATCTCACTGCATCCGCCGGTTTATAAATATTTAGAATAGCACGGTGATTGCCTAAACCGGCAGCCCAGGGTTTTTGAGCTAATTCATATTTTAGCGTCTGTGCATGAATGTTACTACTGTAAAAAAATACAAAACCTGAACCAAGTAATATGTAAATTATATTTTTCATAAAGTTTTTTTTAGTTTTTCGGCCTGGAAATCCTGTTCCTTTTTTCCGTTTGTTTTTCTAATTGACTTTTGTCCAGCGTTGAGAATGCTTTGATGTTAGGATATTTTAAAATAACGATTTTCAAAAATACTACAATAGTAAAAAAACCGGCCCGAAGGCCGGCTACCAGCTAATGCTTATGAGAAAAACTACGAATAAAAAATCTTTGTAATTAATCCATCTTGATTACTTTTTAATTCAACTTGATGGCTTCTTCCGTTACTCTCCAACCGTTTGACCCCAAATACCCATATCGTACATAAAAGGTTTTAGAAGCAGGGTCGTAGGTATTATTGCATGATGCAGAACCAGACCATTGTGGCGTGTAGCCAGGATTGGTAGCAGGCAAACCGGAGGTAAACATAGTATAAGGCGCACCCGCTGCCCCCGGAGCAGCAGCAATTGTTAGCTGATTTGTATTTGGATCAATGGTAATGAGAGCCTGGTAGCCAGACCCGCCAAGGTCTCCGAGATCAACCGTAACGCTATTAGGCCCGGCAGATCAGCTCATAAAATTCCCTAAACCACTTCGCCTATCATAAGATGACTGTAATATCTCTTTAAAATTCACTTTCTTATTTAAATGCGGAATCGGCTCACCAGGCTCAGAATGATATGTAATAACTTTTAGTTCTTGATCACAGGAACAACAACGTCGTTCTCCATCGTGAATATGGAAACACCTTACTGTTCGGTTGCCGACGTTATGTATGCACCCTTCATTGTTGTGCTAAGGTTCTAAAGAAAAGGTTTTTATAAAATAGCCAAGAGAAAAAGCAGTAGTGATCATTTATTTCAAAAAAACCTTTTTGGAGAAGCTCATGAAATTTACTATACCAAATTGCCGCTAAAAAGTTCTTTAACCATTATATGAAAATCTTCTTTCTTATTCGTGTGGGGAAGTGGCTCATTGGGCACTTCTGCACCTAAAAAATTACAAAGTGGCTCCCAGCCTTCAGTCACATCAAAAACAAGTAATTTTTCTGCCGGAACATATTTTTTTACATCTTCATTGTACTCATTAAAAAGTTTTTCCATGAATTCTTTATCCAAAAATTTGCCCTGGAAATGTTCCTCACTCATGACTTGCTTCGAAAAACCCATCACCTTCATGACGGTTTGAAGCCGGGGATCGGCAGCTATTCTTTCTCCCATGGCCGCTCTCTCAGCTTCCGGGGGATTCTGTGCTTTCCAGATTGTGCTGTAGTAGCTGGTATACCATTTTTCAAATGGTCTTAAACTCAAAATAACTTTTGCATCGGGATACTGTTTCATGTGCTCCTTATACCATGGATAACAGGGAAAATCAACCGTAGCCTGGTAGCCATCATACAGGGCTTCCCAATCGGTTGTTCCTGTCGCTTTCAGGGTTGTCCAATAGTGAAGATTTTCGGGATGTACCAGCAAGTTCTTCATGTGATACGTTTTACTATAGCCGAGAATTTCAAGTGATTCTCTAAGCGTGTTTGTACCGGTACGTGGCAGTCCTGCTCCGATAATTTTGATTGACATGTTGAGTTGGTTTTGATAAAGAGTTACAAACTTTTAGTTAAGATACCATTTTAATTTTCATCTTTAAAAGAATTTTAATAGCTTTCTTAATTTATTTTAAATGCCGTTAGTTAATGTATATCTTTAAGTGCTACATTTAGAAAATAGAAAAACTCCCACACAAATTTTTTTCCTGATAATTTTTATATTTTAAACTCAATTCATTTAAAATGAAAAAGTCAATTCTGCTGTTTCAATTATTTCTTTTTACGGGGCTGGCATCATTTTGCCAGTCAACAACCAACATGGGTGATACGGCTGCTAAAAAGCCTCCGCCTCCACCGGATCGAAATATGTTCGGCCTTCATATTCCAAGAGGCCTTACCAGGACTTCCGATGGACTTGCGGATGGCTATATTATGTTCGGCGTTCCAAATTCTCCTCTTGTTTATTTAATCAATAGAAAGGGCGAAGTAGTGCATCAATGGAAAAGTAATTATGGTAGCCCTGCTGTAAGTGCCTATCTCCAACCTGATGGTTCGATAATACAAAACGTTGCCGATCCTGATTTTCCTGTGTTTGCCGGGGGTGGTGAATCGGGAAGAATTCAAAAAATTTCATGGGATAGTAAAATGCTTTGGGACTTTGAATATGCCACAGAACAATATTTGCACCACCACGATTTTGCGGTTATGCCTAATGGGCATATACTCGCCATCGCATGGGAAGCAAAGACGCCTGGAGAATGTGTCATGTCAGGTCGTAAGCCCAACATGATTCCAAAAGCCGGTTTGTGGCCGGATAAAATAGTAGAAATAGTGCCTGAAGGAAAAACAGGTGGAAAGATAGTATGGGAGTGGCATGTATGGGATCACCTGGTACAGGATTATGCTGCCCATAAGGCAAATTATGGTAAGCCGGCCAACCATCCTGAGTTGTTGGATTTTAATGTGGGCGACACAGTGCCCCCTATGATGACGCAGGGTCAAATGGATACCTTACATGCACAGGGAAGAGCGTGGAGAAATCAAACTCCGGAAAATGAAGGATCAGAAGTGTACCATTTCAATGCGATAAAATACAATGCTGATCTTGATCAGATTGTTTTCAGCTCTCCCAACCTGAGTGAAATATTTATTATTGATCACAGCACAACTATTAAAGAAGCTGCCGGTCACAAAGGTGGCAAATATGGAAAGGGCGGTGATTTTCTTTACCGCTGGGGAAATCCGCAAAACTATCATCACGGTGATTCAGCCGATCAAAAATTATTTGGACAACACGATGTTCGCTGGATTGAAAAAGGAAAGCCCGGGGAGGGCGACCTAACGGTGTTCGACAACGATGTTCCTGCGACAAGCCACATGCCTTACTCCGCTGTATATGAAATAACAACACCTGTTGATAAAAAAGGAAATTATTCTATGGAGAAGAATGGAACATACGGACCCGAAAAGCCTTCATGGGTGTATATGGCGCCGGATACATTTTCTTTTTTCAGCGGTTTCATTTCCGGCGCACAAAGAATGAGCAACGGCAACACTTTCATTGATGAAGGAGCCAAGGCGAGATTTTTTGAAGTAACCCCTGAACGAAAAACTGTGTGGGAATATTTAAATCCGTATCGTGGCGATATGCATATGCCGAATGGCGACCCCATTAACCCGATACCGCTCGCGTATTTTGCATTCAGGTCTAACTTTATTCCGGCGGATCATCCCGGGCTTGCTAATAAAAAACTGGAGCCTGTAACTCCGCAGCCCGCCGTCTTTAAGTTGCCGGCAATGCCGCCGCCTCCAAATCAATAATAAGAGGGGGAAAGCTAATTCAAGTGAAAAAAGCCTGGAGGATTCTTCAAAATAAATAACCAAATTTTCAACATGAAAAAAAAGTATTTTCTCCTGGTTCTTTTGATATGTATGTCAACAGGACTTTTATGCCAGCCACACGTTGATACAGATTCTGTGGCAAAAAAAATGCAGCCCCCAAAAGACAGGAACATGTTTGGGCACTCCATACCACGCGGTTTAAAAATTAATTCTCCCGGACTGTTAGATGGATACATCATGTTTGCGGTTCCAAACTCTCCATTCATTAATTTAATCAATCGCAGGGGTGACGTAGTACATCAATGGAAAGGAAATTATGAAGCATTCAACGCGTATTTGATGAATGACGGCTCGCTCGTGCAGGGTGCTGTTGATCCCGACTTTCCAACATTTGCTTTTGGCGGCCCCTACGGACGCTTACAAAAAATTAGCTGGGATGGAAAAATGTTGTGGGATTTCGAATACGCCAGTG
>JBDTOV010000268.1:0-6287 GCA_039933035.1 Ginsengibacter sp.
TTACAATTTCATTTGTATTTCCCGATGCCCATTGCATATCATTTTGAAAGTCTTCCTCTTTGCGTGTAATACCGTGTGTCCTTAAAGTCAGTAGCCGTTCATACAATTCTTTTTTATTGGTGGTGATCATTCCTCCCTCGCCACAGGCTATATGCTTTACGGGATGAAAAGAAAATATAGAAAGATCGGCCCATTGGCCATTTCCGCAAAGTTGCTGCTTTCCATTGCTATCAGTAAAAAAGCCTGCCGGTGCATGGCATGCATCCTCTATAATCCAAAGGCCATACTCATCAGCCAGTTTTCTATACGCCTCCATATCTACCACAAGGCCTGCGAAGTCTACGGGTATGAGGCCCGAATAGGTTCCCCGCGGTGAGGCATTCAAAATCTTTTTTACTTCCGTAATATCCAACAGGTATGTTTGCGGATCTATGTCCGCAAACATTACGTCACCGCCACAATATTTTATACAGTTTGCAGAAGCTACAAACGTGATTGGCGTAGTAATTACTTTTTGGCCACTTTCTATCCTTAAAGCCATTGCACATAAATGTAATGCGGCTGTACCGTTTGCAACTGCCACAGCATACTTTGCGCCAACATACGAAGCAAATGCTTTTTCAAATTCACCAACCTTTGGCCCCTGTGTTAAGAAATCTGATTGAAGCGTTTCAATCACGGCAAGGATATCCCCTTCTGTGATATTTTGCCTGCCATAAGGTATAGGATTTATTTTTTTCATTATTGAAAATCAGTATCAACATTTTCTTTCATTAGCATTCGCAGGTCATCGACTGATAACCATTCTGAATTTGTACCAGACCCATAACTGAATCCTTCCGGTACTTTCACCGCATTAAAATGATCAATAAATTTTTTCATATCCCAAACCGGTACCTGTGGCAGGATGGCATAATATTTACCAAGGTCATACGTCGAAAAAGAATCTGAAGCAGTGATCATTTCTTCATGGATCTTTTCTCCCGGACGAATGCCAGTTACAGGGTGTTCACAATCTGGCCCGATAGCCTGCGCAACGTCAAGGATATTATACGAGGGAATTTTGGGTACAAACAATTCACCTCCCCATGCTTTTTCCAAGGCGTATAAAACCATGTCAACACCATCAGCCAGGGAGATATTAAACCGCGTCATTTGAGGGTCCGTAATTGGTAAAATACCTGTCTTCCTTTTCTCCATAAAGAAAGGAATTACCGATCCGTTTGATCCCATAACATTTCCATAGCGAACTACAGAAAATTTAATCTTCTTATTTCCTTTTATATTATTGGCCGCAATGAATAATTTATCCGACACAAGTTTTGTGGCGCCATATAAGTTAATAGGCGCAGCCGCTTTATCTGTTGACAGGGCAACTACATTTTCGACATCGGATTCAAGACAGGCCGAGATTATATTTTCGGCGCCTATGATATTTGTCTTGACACATTCCATGGGATTATATTCTGCAATAGGCACATGTTTCATGGCTGCAGCATGTACCACGGTATCTACTCCCTTTAATGCCGTCTTTAATCGTTCATAATCTCTTACATCTCCAATAAAAAAACGGATCATAGGATACTTAACTACCGGATATTCCTGTGCCATCTGGTACTGCTTCTGCTCATCCCTTGAAAAAATCACCAGCCTTTTTACCTGAGGAAACTTGTTTAATACAATTTTCACAAAAGCCTTCCCAAATGAACCGGTACCTCCTGTAATTAAAATCGATTTATCGTTTAACATTATTAAATAAATTGAATGACTTTATGATACCATTTCCAAAATTCCATTCGTAAGGTATTAAGGGGCTTACTGACTCTGAAGCCATCCTTTCAGCAACTTCACCATCAACGCCTAAATCTTTCATACGTGTGTTTATTGTAAAATAGCCTATTTCTTTACTGGCAGTTAGCCCAGCTCTGGCATCACTTCCCCTTATTCCCATAGATAAATAATATTGCTGCGGTAGCAATGGAAGGCTCTTAAAAGTACATGAAATTGCATTCTCACCTTTTTTGAATCGAATGCTGTTATTCCCATCCAACATAGTGCTAGCGCCTGATACACCACCAAAATTTGATCTTATAGCGATAAAAAAATGTGGTGCCACATATTCATTTTCCGATTCGATAATAACATTTACAACCAAATCGTCTCCCACCTGGAATGTTTCAGTTTGTTCTCCCCTCTGGTTACAGATCGACGCACTTTTAATAACAACTTTTTCTTCGGCGCTAAATCTTCCGGGCGTAAAATGTCCTTCCGTATCTGCATTTCTTTTAAAATACTGGGTGATAGTTTCATCAGCACTTCCCGTATATTTTACCTGCCCGTTATCCAGTAACATACCGGACTTACACAAGGTTTTAATAGCAGGCATATTGTGGCTGACAAAGAGTATGGTTCGTCCCTCACCTTCCGAAACCTGTTTCATTTTCCCCAACGCCTTCTTTTGAAACTCAGCATCACCTACAGCAAGTACTTCATCCACAATTAATATTTCGGGCTCCAAATGCGCAGCAACGCCAAAGGCTAAACGCACATACATACCACTGCTGTATCGTTTCACGGGAGTATCAATATATCTTTCCACCCCTGCAAAATCAACTATCTCGTCAAACTTGCTTTTAATTTCCTGCTTCGTCATGCCGAGTATGGCACCATTTAAAAAAATATTTTCACGCCCGCTAAGTTCGGGATGAAAACCGGTACCTACTTCAAGCAAAGAGGCTACACGTCCCTTTAATTTTACGCTCCCTGTTGTAGGCGAAGTAGTACGGCTGAGTATTTTTAAGAGGGTACTTTTTCCTGCGCCGTTACGGCCAATTATGCCAAGCACTTCACCCTGCTTTACGTCAAAATTTATATCTCTTAACGCCCATACGTATTCGCTGCCGCCTTTTACAGAGCGGTCATTCTCTTCGCCTATTTTCAAATAAGGGTCATCGCGCCGCCGCACGGTAGTCTGGTACCAGCGGTTAAGATCGTGGCCTATTGTGCCGGTGCCCACAGTGCCCAGGCGGTATTGCTTGGAGAGGTTTTCTACTTTAATAACGGTATTCATTTTAAATTTTAGCGGTACGCAGTCTCTGCCATACAAATGAAACGCGCATCATTAGGTTCTGGCTGGTAAATCAATTTTAGGTATGATTTGCTCCAAGGTGAATTAATTGTAATTAAGAAATGAACTTAATACGCTATCTTTTTTTAAGATTTCATTCATTTTTGCAACGCCGTTTGTATTCAGATGATCAGAATTATAAAAATATTTTAGATTGTCTATAATATCATCTTCATTAGTGTCAACAAACGGAATTAAAAGCTCTTTGCATATTCGTTGTGTACTTAAGAATACCATCTTCTCATATATAATTTTATAAACAGGAGTTTGGATACATAAAAGTTTAATATTGTTTTTTAAACATAATTTATGCAGATCATCCATTGATTCCGTAAGGGAAGGAATATCTTCTTTTTTTAAAAAATTGTTTTTCAGTATATCGCTTACAGGGTTGGCGGTTGTGTCCCAAAATTCATCATGTTTTTCATAACCATACTGCACATAATTGTCGATATTATTAAGCAAAATACAATCCTTCAATAAGCGGTATTTAAAGATAGAATACAAGGGAATATATTTCTCGGGCAGACTAAACTTAAAATAATTTAAAACAGGTAAATTCTTTTGGGCAGGTAAAAACGCATAGCGTGCAAAATCATCCTTGTGCACAAAATTCAAATTATGAGTTGTACTGCCGGCATACACCAATGGATCAAAGCTTAAAATTGCAAACCCGGGAGGTTTATTTCCCGACAAATAATATTTTAATCGTAAAATCGCCATTGATATTTCGGAGTGGCCGTCAACCCCAATGTTTACACTTTTAAGCTTAAAGGCCGTATCGAAAAAAGCAGGATCAAAATGTGCCCAACATCTTGAGCTTCCTAAAAAAACCACATCAGCATTAACGTTTGTAGTTTGATAAAGGTTATCATGTCCTCTAACAGTCTTATTATATATCCTGATGGATAGCATGGTTTGAAGTACCAGGGTGCTTAATAATACAAATCCAAAAAAATATAAAACTTTCTTTAAAAACGGACCCATTATTAAAACTGAAAATAAATGAACTGCTGGGTTGGGCCTGCAACTGAAAAATAATAGATCACTATTGAGAGACAACAATAAAATGACCATCGACTTAGCTTTGGCCAAAGCAAGCCAATGCGTTGAATAGCATATTGATGTTCCCGCCCCCACCATTCAATAACAAAAAATATAAAAACTATCGCAAAAAAATAAAGATTAAACCCAATTCCTTTAAAATAGGGAATATTGAAAAATGATTTTGAAAATACTCCGGAAACATAGTTAAAAGCAAATTGAATATTTTCTGACCTGAAAAATATCCATGCAAAAACAGTTAATGCAAACGTAGTACCCATTGATAAAACTTCCTCAAAGGAAGGTAGAAGTTTCCCTTCTGCTGCTATATTCAAATTATTCCTGTTAGTTTTCAATAAAATAGAAGGCATGATATAAAGGGCATTCAGCAAGCCCCAAAAGATAAAAGTCCAGTTAGCGCCATGCCAAAAACCACTCACAATAAAAATGATAAAAATATTACGCACTTTCATCCAGGTACCTCCCCGGCTACCTCCCAGCGGAATGTATAGATAATCTCTAAACCAGGTAGAAAGTGAAATATGCCAGCGCCGCCAAAACTCTGCAATATCCCTGGAAAAATAGGGGAAGGCAAAGTTTCTTAGCAGGTCTATTCCAAATAACCGGGCTGTTCCAATGGCGATATCGGAGTACCCTGAGAAGTCGCAATAAATTTGTATGGTAAAGAAAAGTGCGCCAAGAACTAAAGTGCTTCCATTATAAATGCCGGGGTTATCAAATATTTGATTGGCGAATTGCGCACAGCTATCCGCGATCACCATTTTTTTAAACAGACCCCATAATATTTGTCTTAACCCGTCAACTGCTTTGGCGTATTCAAACGCCCTATTGGTTTTCACCTGGGGCAAAAGATGCGTTGCCCTTTCTATGGGGCCAGCAACAAGCAAGGGAAAGAAACTAACAAACACAGAGTAATCAATAAAATTTCTATCAGGCTTTATTTTGTTTTTATAAATATCAATAACGTACGACAATCCGTGAAATGTGTAAAAGGAAATACCAACCGGCAAGATCACCTGCAACGTCCAGAAATTTGGCTTAAAACCTAAATGAGAAAGGCCATTGGCAAATGATGCAGCAAAAAAATTATAGTATTTAAAAAAACCAAGAAATCCTAAGTTGGCAATTATACTAAGCCAAAACCAAAACTTTTTCCGGCTTTTATTTGCGGCTTCCGACATCTTAATTCCAGTGAAAAAGTCTAAAGCCGTTGAAAAAACTAAAAGAAATAAAAAACGCCAATCCCAGCATGCATAAAAAAAATAGCTTGCTATAAGAAGTAAAATATTTTGCAGCTTTAAATTTCTGCCCGTTGCGAACCAATATAGAAAGAACACAACCGGCAGAAATAAGGCAAAACTTAGTGAATTAAAAAGCATTAATTATAAAAAATGTCAACCTTCAATCTTCCACCTTTAAGCTTCAACCGCCCATCAACCTGTCGAAAAAGATTTTTTTATTCTTTGTGTCTTTGCGTCTAACTGGTTTTTTACCACGAAACAAGGAGGCACGAAGGGAACCCTAAGTTTTTTTTAAGTTCCTCTTTATCGCTGAATAGCGTTTGATATTATTTACACCGTGTCAATAAATGTTTTTTCAACCTTATTAAAAAGCACGATACCGCCTAACACCACAATAATAATAAATACACAGCTATACCCTATGGATGTTGTGGTGAAAACACCTTTACCAAAAAGTGCATAGCGAAATAATTCTACAATGGATGTAAGTGGATTTATATCGAGTACCCATTTGTAAGATTTGTTTTGTAAATAAGACAATGGGTAAGCTATAGGGGTAGCGTACATTAAAAGTTGCATACCAAAACCAAGCAGCACAGAAAAATCACGGTACTTGGTAGTTAAGGAAGAAAAAATAATACCAAAGCCAAGCCCCATCAGCGCCATCATAACTACCAGTACCGGCAATAGTAGCAGCGCCCATGAAAAATGAAAGGCATACCCGTGAAAAGCATAATAAATGAAAACAACTACCAATAAGCCGAACTGTATGCCCAGCTTCACAATATTCGAAGCAACGGTACTAAGTGGAATTACCAGCCTTGGAAAATATACTTTCCCAAACATACCGGCAT
>JBDTOV010000269.1:0-6279 GCA_039933035.1 Ginsengibacter sp.
CAAAAAGAAAAGGAGTAGTGGGTTGTGTTTGTGATAGCCAGGTAAGGGATTGTATTAGGATTATTGAAATGGATTTTCCCGTATTTTATGCAGGTATTCGGCCTTTGGATTCTAAAGGCAGGGGGCTTGTGGTTGCTTATGACGTACCCGTTATGTGCGGTGAGGTACTGGTAAATCCTGGTGATATTGTGTTTGCAGATTTCGATGGCATTGTGGTTATTCCTCAATTGATAGAGAACGAAGTAATTGAAAAAGCGAAGGAGAAAGTGGGTGCTGAAAACATGTCAAGAGCGGAATTGCTCGATGGAAAATCGCTAAGAGAAGTGTACGATAAATACAGAGTTTTATAAATATTGATTATGAAATTACAAAACCGTTCTGTAGTAATAACCGGCGCCGGTTCAGGAATAGGAAGAGCTTGCGCTTTAAAATTTGCTGAAGAAGGTGCTAATGTTGTTGTGGCTGATATAAACCATAATGCTGCAGAAGAAACAGTAAAGCAAATACAAGATGCAGGAGGAAACGCTTTCGCCTGTAAAGCAGATGTAGCTAACCCGGCAAGTGTGGCTTCGCTTGTGGAAGCAACGTTACAGAAATACGGAAAGATTAATACGCTAATCAATAATGCAGCGATCCAGGTAAATAAAACAATTGAGAACACCAGTTTTGAAGAATGGAATGCACAAATGTCTGTAAATGTTGGTGGCGTGTTTCTTTGTTCAAAACTTTTTCTGCCCCACCTAAAAGCGACCAAGGGTTGCATAGTAAATATGTCTTCAGTAAATGGCTTTTTTGTTGAGCCTACTTGCGCCGGTTATTGCGCCACCAAAGCCGCCATCATCGGCTTAACAAAAGCAATGGCCATTGATCATGGGCATGAAGGTATTCGCGTGAATTGCATTTGCCCGGGTTATATTGATGCCGGCCTCGCCGAAGGTTATTTCCAAAGCCAACCAGATCCCGCGCAGGCACGCGTTGATGCTGGCAAGTTGCATGCGTTATGGCGTATTGGCAAACCCGAAGAAGTTGCGCAGGTTGCCGTTTTTCTTGCAAGTGATGATGCTTCATTTGTTACCGGATCGGCATACGTCGTGGATGGAGGTTTTGGTTCAGGAATGCCGCCTAAATAATTTTTTTAATGGTGAAATAATATTGAAAATGATATGTTCAAAATGCAAAAAGCACGGGACTGGTTTTTAGTGATCGTAGTAAATTTTATGTGGGCAACACAGGTACCTGTCATTCGCCTGATGGGCGATAAACTCGGCGCGATGACAATAGCTTTTGTACCCATGCTGATAAGTACCATTTTGTTTATTCCTTTTTTATGGGCAGAGAATAAAAAAAGAAAAGCTGCTGAGCGACGCACCTGGAAAGACCTCAGGTATTTTATTATACCCGGGTTAATCGGGATATTTTTAATGCAATATCTCTACACAGTCGGCTCTACATTAACGCTGGCCTCCAATGCCGGTATCATTACTTTAACGATTCCCGTATTGGTAGCCATTTTCGCTTCCATCTTACTGAAAGAGAAATTAAACATCGTAAGAATAATAGGATTTGTGATCGCACTTGCCGGCGTGCTGTTAACTTCATTGCCCGATATTAAAGGAGCCAGTTTTTCAGAAGGCACCTATTTTAAAGGAAATCTTATTTTTCTTGTAGCCTGCGCCTGCGCTGCTTTTTTTAATACCTACAGTAAGTTGCTCGTTGATAAAAATTTTACCGAGCTTGAAATACTGGTTTATTGTTCGCTGGTGGGAAGTATCGCATGTATTCCATTATTGATTTGGGTGGAGCCACTCAACTTAACCGCTATTATTCATTCCGGTGGCACGGTTCTTTTTGGTTTACTGGAGCTTAGTTTTATAGTGTATGGCGTATCGATGCTGCTCTTCTTTTATATACTCAAAAGAATGGACGTAACCCAGGCAATATTGGGTAATTATCTATTGCCATTTTTCATTGCATTACTCGGAATCATTCTGCTAAATGAAAAAATTACCGCTACGATGATCATAGGTGGTATAATTATTTTTGCCGGTACCCTTATGGTGACCGTTTATGAAAAACAACTTTTATCTTTTTTCAAGGGAAAAAATAAAGACATCATGGCTGAAAATGATGTGGTTAAGGAAGTCGCCTGATCAATGTTTTTAAAAGAAATTATTTGCCTGGAATTTGGTTTTAATTACCTGGATACCCCGGGGTTGTTACAGGTTGGAATCATAGCCGGGCATAGAATATTCGCATCATTAATAAAGAAAAGTTACAAATGAAAATAACCAATGTAAATGCCACAGTGCTTCGTCTTCCACAAATTTCCGATGCAGCAGATGGCACCCAGGATGATTTAATTATTACCGTGAAAACTGATGAAGGTATTACTGGTTACGGAGAGGTAGATACGGCTCCATTTGTTGGTAAGGCAGTGGTTGACGCCTATATGTCTCATGGCACTTGTTACGGCTTAAGAGAAGTGGTGGTGGGTTGCGATCCGTTCGACTACGAGCAAATATGGAATGACATGTGGGCCAAAACATATTACTATGGGCGATTTGGCCCGGTAATGCACGTGATGAGTGGCATTGACATGGCGATATGGGATATCATGGGCAAATCGGTTGGTAAACCCGTGCATAAATTATTAGGTGGAAGTTATGCAGATAAAGCAAGGGCTTATGCCAGTGCGCTCATGCCGGAGAACGCTGAAGGTGTGAAAAAAATGGTGGAGACACATGCTGCATTAGGTTACACTGCTTTGAAATTTGGATGGGGGCCTTTAGGATATGATATTCATTTTGATATCAGCCTGATAAAAGCTGCCCGTAAAGCAGCCGGCGATAAGATGGATATCATGATTGATATCGGCAAGCGCTATCGCTTAAAAGAATCCATATATGTGGCAAAGGCACTGGAGCAATTGAATATTTACTGGCTGGAGGAACCGTTACCTGCTGAAGATTATATTGGTTACAAAAGATTAACGGAAGCCACTACTATGCGCATTGCGACCGGTGAGGAAGAAAGCGGCCGGCTTGCATTTGCCCGGTTGATCAACGAAACACATGTTGATATCATTCAGCCGGATATGTCCCGCTGCGGAGGGCTAACCGAGGCAAAAAAAATTGCCACAATGGCTGCAGATAATAATATTTTATGCGTTCCCCACGCTTTTAAAACGGGCATCCTCGTGGCGGCTTCTATACATCTTATTGCGGCTATTCCCAACGCACCGGTTCTTGAATTTTCTGTAACAGAATCCCCCATCAGGAAAGGGATTTTGAAAACACCTTTTGAATTAAAGGACGGATATGTGACCGTACCTCAGTCTCCAGGCTTAGGAATAGAGTTGAATCATGACATTATAAAGAAGTATGGCATAGATATGAAATAAATACGAGCAGGCTTTTTTATTCCTGAATTATTTAATAGAAAAAATTACATGAAAGGAAGAATTGAAAAACTTATTGAAATTAAAAAAACTACAAAGGCAGATGCATTTTTAATTACATCTGCAGCATCACTAAAATATTTAAGTGGATATTTTTTTTACTTTGAACATGGCATATCACCCTTTCAATTGTTGCCTGCGGCATTGTTCGTTGGCCCTGAATTACAGGCAAGTCTTGTATTGGCTGATAATGAAACACAACAACTATCTTCTATTGATTCTTCCATTTCTATAAAAACCTATGAAAGTTATGTCTATGAAAAACCCATTGATTGTACCACCCAATTCTTATCCCGGCTCAATGAAGTCTTTAAACAAAGTGGAATAAAAAAAGGCCGCCTTGGAGTGGAATTAAATGCACTGCCTGCCAGCGTTTTATTTTCATTAAATGCCCAATACCCGGATATCGAATTGGTTGATGTTACTGACGAAATTGCCCGGCTGAGAATTATTAAAGACAAAGATGAAATTGAATGTATCCGGCGGGCCGCCGGCTTAAGTGATATTGGCCAGGCTGCTGTTTTACGGCTTGCAAAAACCGGGATGAGTGAACTGGAGCTTTTTAATTTGGTACGCTGCGAAATGGAGGAGTCTGTGGGTACAAGGGTGCCGCTAATGGCAGACTTCGTTAGCGGAACTAGAACTGCCACAGGCGGTGGGTTGCCAACAAACAAAATAATAATCCAGGGTGATTTAATTCTTACCGACTTTACACCTTGCCTGGACGGCTATTGGGGCGACTCCTGTAGCACCATCGTAATGGGAGCACCCACTACAGAGCAAAGCAACATTTTTAATTTGGTTAGAGAGGCATTGGAAATTGGAATCAATACCATACGGCCCGGCGTACAAGCTAAAGAAGTGGACCTTGCTATGCGCGAACATCTCAAAGCAGAAGGAAATTTTGGTCATCATGGCGGCCACGGCGTTGGTGTGGTGTATCATGAAGAGCCTCGCATCACTCCTTATAATACTATGATACTGCAACCGGGTATGGTAATCGCATTGGAGCCTGCCGTTTATAAAAATGACTTTGGAATACGGCTGGAACATTTGATGAACGTAACAAATGATGGCTGTGAATTGTTGACAAAATTTACTCACTGCTTTGAACAGGGCAAATAACCATTAGTGCATGCATGAAAAAATAAATTACGAAGGATGGCCCAATTGCATCAGGCTGTACAATGATCAAATAGAATTAATTGTTACTACCGATGTCGGTCCGCGTATCGTAAAATTTGGGTTTATTGACAAGCAAAATTTTTTATACCTCGTACCGGCACATAGCGGCACTACAGGTGGAGATGATTGGCGAATTTATGGCGGCCACCGGTTATGGCTTGCCCCGGAAGCCATTCCATTTAGTTATAATCCGGATAATGATAAGGTTGACTATATCGTGGATGATCATTACATTAAGCTTATGCAAGCAAAGGAGAGTATAACGGGAATTGTAAAAGAAATGGAGATCACTTTATCAAAAGATAAAAATGAATTAAAAGTGTTACATCGTTTAACCAACAAAAATCTGGGGGAAGTGCAATTGTCTGCATGGCCGATTACCATGCTTTCCCAGGGCGGCAGGGCAATTATACCCCAGGAACCTTACGGAGAAGGTGATGATTTTTTGCTGCCCTCCAGGTCTTTAGCGCTGTGGCAATACACAAAAATGAATGACCCGCGCTGGATTTGGGGCGAAAAATATATCCAGGCAAAGCAAGATACTTTATTTACCTCCGAACAGAAAATTGGTATTACTAACAAGCAAGGTTGGATGGCTTACTATCTCAACGATGAAGTACTGATAAAGAAGTTCGATTTTGATCCGTCCGCCGTTTATCCCGATTACAATTGTAATAATGAAATATACATCAGCGCAAATTATCTTGAAGTTGAAACGCTCGGGCCATTGGTAAAATTACATCCGGGTGAAAAAGTGGAACACTTGGAGTATTGGTATCTAGCGGAAGCAACAATAGAGGAAAGTGAAGAATCTATTAGCGCCCAAATTGTACCTCTTGTAAATACATGCAAAGTATTTTGAAAACGCAAGTATTGACTCGTTAGTCCGTAACATATTTTTTATACCATAAAAGAATCAGCATGTTCGCAACCATACAGCACAAAATAATTTTTACACTTCTTGCCGCTATGTTTTGCCTTCATCCTTTTGCACAAACTTATACCGATACTACACTTTGCGGCCATGAAGTTGCTTTGGACAACAATCAAAAATTACTTCCCTGGAAGGATAATTCAACAAATGCATACGATCATTTTCTCCGGCTGCGCTGGAACTTTGTAGAAACCAAAGCCCCTGTGAGCCCCGGGCCAGCGCCGCGTTCCTCCTATCCGCAATTTTATTTCTATTGTGCTTTCATTGATTCAGCCAACGTTCTCTTGCCCGATATGTGGATGAATGATGTAGGAGAAAAAATTCCCAACTGGTTTGAATCTGCCTTGTCATTTTATGCTTACACCGGCGATATGAAGCCGTTAACTATTACAAAGGGAATGATAGATTATACGCTTGAACATGGCATTACACCTTCAACATATAGCTGGCCAAATTTCCCACAGTCAGCATCTGATGCCGGCGCTACCGAATTCCGTGGCTTTACTACCGCCAAAAGATTTTCAACTGATGACGTGCAGGTAGATCATGCAGGAGATATCGGGGCGACTTATTACCGGGTGTATCTTTTTTACGGCGATGCGAAATATAAAGAAGCGGCTGTCAATGTAGCCAACACACTGGCAAAAAAAATAGGAACAGGAAATGCAACGCAGTCACCCTGGCCCTATGTTGTAAATATGAA
>JBDTOV010000270.1:0-6267 GCA_039933035.1 Ginsengibacter sp.
ACCCGCAGATTGAGAAAGCGGTTGAAGAAATAATGAAGGAAATACAATAACGCAACGAACCTATGGGCAACTATGCTTTAAATAGTTCAACTTTTTATTTAATGGGTCTGGTTAACAAATTATAATATAATAATCGAATTAATTCGCATTATTATATTTATCCACTTCCTTTTGAAAGTATATATGCTCAGGGACAAACTGGACATACTGTTTATTTCGTTATTTTTAATTTCTATAAAGTGCTTAAAAAAAGTATGCCCTATCAGCCAGCAATCCATTCACTGCTTAAGGAATATATCCCGGCACTTAATTCCTATAACGAAGTATTTACAGCAGATAATACCATACGGCCCGACTGGCAAATTTTCTTGTTGTCCCTTCAACGGATGGGATTCGAAGAATTGAAAAACCGGAATGTTGATATTCTGCGCCTGCTGAAAGAAAATGGCGTGGCTTATAATATTTATAACGATCCATCCGGGCAAAATCGTCCGTGGGAACTGGATCCTGTTCCGCAAATAATAGCCGCAAAGGAATGGGAAACCATCAATACCGGCTTAATTCAAAGAGCTGAATTATTTAACCTGCTGCTGAAAGATATTTATGGCCCTCAAAATCTGATCAAAAACGGCATCATACCGCAGGAACTCATTTACCTGCATCCCGGTTTTATCCGTTCGTGCGTAGATATCAAATTGCCGGGCCCACAACACTTAACATTATATGCCGCAGACATGGCCCGTGGCGTTGATGGCCGGTTGTGGATCATAAGCGATCGTACACAGGCGCCTTCCGGTGGCGGCTATACGCTGGAAAACAGGTTTGCTATGTCCAGTATTTTGCCGGAATTGTTCGCTGATTTAAATGTGAGAAGGCTGGCACCGTATTTTGATTGCCTGCAACTGGCGCTTAACAAAATGGCCCCGGGCAATTCCGGCGATCCAAGAGTGGTAGTGCTTACACCGGGGCCGGATAATGAAACTTACTTTGAACACTCTTACCTGGCCGCCTATCTTGGGCTAACGCTGGTGCAGGGAAATGACCTGATGGTAAAGGACAATAAAGTTTGGCTTAAGACCATTGAAGGACTGGAAAAAATAGATGTCATATTACGCAGGCTGGATGATAGCTACTGTGACCCCCTGGAATTAAAAAGTGATTCCCTCCTGGGCGTTGCCGGCCTGCTGCAGGCCGTGAGAAAGGGGAATGTGGCGATAGCCAATCCTCTTGGCAGCAGCATTGTAGAAAACGCGGGGCTCGTTCCTTTTTTGCCTGCCGTGGCGAAACACTTTTTTGGGAATAAACTTATCATACCGTCAATAGCTACGTGGTGGTGCGGGCAGCCTAAAGAAATGAATTATGTGCTAGCCAATTTAAAGACCCTTGTGATAAGAAAGATCTTTAGAAATATTGCCGGTACCCATTCTGCTATCGATGGGGCTTCCCTGTCATCAATACAGGCAGCGGAACTGGTACAACAAATAAAAGCCAATCCTTTCCTGTATGTAGGGCAGGAAAAAATTAATTTTTCATCCACACCTTCGTGGGTTGACGGGAAAATAGAAGCCGGCCGTTCCCTTTTCAGAAGTTTTTTAGTGAGCCACAACAATAGCTATTTTGCCATGCCTGGCGGCCTCACAAGAACCAGCACGGGGGAAAATAATTTTATTATTTCCAACCAGTTAGGTGGCATCAGTAAAGATACCTGGGTGCTGACAGATAATGGTGCCGATGAAAAACCAGTTAACCTGGTATTAAATACGGATATCTTGCCGCCCGAATCGTTTAGGCGATCGCTCCCCAGCAACACGGCCGAAAATCTTTTTTGGGTAGGCCGGTATACAGAAAGGGTAATCAATAATGCACGCCTGCAACGTACCGTCATGCAGCGCGTTTTGCAAAGTAAGAAACCCTTTGTAGACGACAAAATGACCACAGAAATCATATTGTTGCAAACACTAACGCAATGCACCTATACGCTTCCCGGCTTCCTGGAATACAAGAATGAGGAAAAGAGAAAAGCAATATTTGCAAAACCATGGAAGGAACTTACCGATGTTTTATACAACGAAAAAAGGGCGGGAAGTCTCAGTCATCACCTTTCTCTTTTAAAAAACGCCGTGTATAGTGTTCGTAACTTCTGGTCGGTTGATACCTGGCGCGTGCTGCGGCAGATGGAAGAAGAATGGAATACCACAAAAGAAAATGTAAGCGCGGATCATTTCAGGATGATCAATGCCATTGATTCGTTAAACACTTCTATGTTTGCGTTCCTCGGCATGAACAGGGAAAGCGTTCGTAGGGAACAGGGTTGGAACATCCTGGACCTCGGCAGAAAACTGGAACAGGCATTATTCATTATTACCTTATTAAAAAGTGTATTTCAGCAGGAACAAATGGTGCAGGTACAACATGAACTGATGGAATCCGTGATGAATGCAAGCCAGAGTTTGATTACCTACCGGTATACTTACAGGGATCATTTGCAGTTGCCACTGGTACTTGAATTGCTGATGCTTGATATGAATTATCCAAAATCGTTAGCTTACCTCGTAAGAAAAATAAAGAAGTACGTTTCTTTATTACCGAATGGCGGGGAAGAAACACCGTTGAATGAAAAGAAACGTAACATGCAGGAAGCGGATCTTTTACTGAAAAATGCTGACCTGGTTAAGCTAACCGCTTGCGACCCCGGAAGCAAAGAATATACATCACTCAATAATTTTTTAGATACATTATATTCATTTCTTGCGAACACTTCCACATTAATATCCAAAACATATTTTAAACATAGCCAGGTACAGAAGCAGCTATTCACCGCAAACCTTTCTGATCTTCTTAAGTAACATGTTGTTTTCAGTTGAACATACTACTAAATATAAATACCACGAGCTGGTAAGCCTGTGTCACAACATAGCGACATTAACACCAAGAAATACCAGTAATCAAACGTGTAAGGAATTTAATATTTTCATCTCCCCACAGCCCGAAATCCTGGAAGAGCATGTAGATTTTTTTGGCAACCGGCTTTTCTATTTTGTAATTGAAAAGGAGCATGAAGCACTAACCGTTACCGCAAAGTCATTGATCGAAAAAATAAATCCGTTGAATTCAATAACGGGGTATCCTGCAGAGAGCTGGGAAAGCGTAAAAGTCCTGTTAGAAGCTTCTACGGGAGAATTTATAGGTGAAAAGCAATTTGCCCTTCCCACTGAAATAACGATAACAAGCGCCGAAGTAAAAACGTACGCGGAAAAATCGTTTATACCGGGAACACCATTATATGAAGTGGTAGATGACCTGGTACAACGCATTTACCATGATTTTACTTTTACACCCGGCTTTACTACGATTTCCACACCGTTACTGGCCGTCATGAAAGAACGGAAAGGCGTCTGCCAGGATTTTGCTCACCTGGCCATTTCTGCTATCCATTCTATGGGCCTTGCAGCGAGGTATGTAAGCGGCTACCTGGAAACGCTGGCTCCCGCCGGGAAAGAAAAACTCGCCGGGGTGGATGCATCCCATGCATGGATGTCTGTCTTCATTCCCGGATTGGGATGGGTAGATTTTGATCCGACAAATAACCAACGGGCCAACGAACAATATATTACCATCGGATGGGGCCGCGATTACTTTGATGTAGTTCCCTTAAAAGGAGTGATTATGAGCAGCAATCCGCACGAACTGAAGGTTTCCGTGGATGTAAAACGGGTAGGGGAATAACAGCATCCCTGAGCGCCATTAACGCGGTTGACTACAAAATATTTTTAGCCCTTATCGTTTCATGTATAAAATTTAATTTCTTTTTTACCGCTTCATTGATCACAAACGGATAGGAATCTTTCATTCCCATACTGCGGTTGAGGCTGTTCATTACAAAAGAAAGCGGCAGCCAGCGCAGTATAATATCCCCGAAGTTCTTTGTACTATAAGGGTCGATATCTTCCCTGGCGTTCATTTCATTTCCCGGATCTGCTGCCAGGGGATTTAAGGTCATGCCAAAAGAATAAGCGGTTTCCATGGTATCAACAATATGTAAATAATGCGCCCAGGTTTCAGCCCAATCTTCCCAGGGATGGGAACTGGCATAAGCGCTGATGAAATGATCTTTCCATACATCTGAAGGCACTTTGCTATAATGCCGTTTCAGGGCTTCGGCATAGTCAAAGGTTTCATCACCAAAAATATTCCTGAATGCGGGTAATCTTTTCGTATCGCTTATCAGTTGATCCCAATAGTAATGCCCGATCTCGTGGCGAAAATGCCCCAATAATGTACGATATACTTCATCCATATTATTACGGGCCATTTCCCGGATTACGTCATCGGCTTCTGCTATATTAAGGGTGATCAGTCCATGATCATGACCGGTCAGTAAACGCGTGGCTCCTGCTTTATTTTCCTGCGCCACAAAGTCAAAGGCTATACCTTTTTCCTCATCCTCGAATTTGCTTACAACCGGCAACTTGAGGCGGAGCAAGGAATACACCAACCTGTGTTTAGCCTGCTCAATGCGACCCCATCTTTCTAAATTATCCGGCAGCGTTAAATCAGGTATCGTTCGGTTCAGGTTACAGGCTATGCAATATTGATCTCCGCTTTCAAAAGGGAGTAACCAGTTGCATACGTGATACTGCTTATTGATGCAATATCTATAACGGGAGCCTTGTGTAGTATTTTTTTCATTTTTGGCAGAGAGGATAAAGCTGTTATCGTTTCCCGGTTGCAAGGCCAGCAGATCCATTTTCTGAGGATCGAACCCAAGGGAGGCATTACAACAAATACAAAAATAATTTTCAAAATAGACGGGCTCGCCGCAATGATCGCATTTAAAAAGTTTCATTTGATGAAATAAATTGTCGTAAAAAATATTTTTCTGTCAAGGTCGGATAATAAATCAACAAGTATGCCTGATAAAAAAATGAATCCTGTTTTTTCGAAATTAGCAGGGGTGGAATAATTTCCATGACGCTATGTACAGGCTACACCGCATACAACAAATGCCGGTTTTCTCACTCAACCCTGGCATTCATTGTAAAAAAATTGCAGAAAGGAAACATAAATGAATGTAATAAATGCAATTTCGAACATGCTGTTATTTTTTATTACATGGGAATCGATGGCACAAGGCAGGCTCTTTGGCAAGGTTTGCTGTTGTGTGTCGGCTTTGTGTGCCTTGCAAATGTGTCGGAGTTGGTGCGGTGGCTAAATGCTACTGAATAAGTCGCCACTATTTTCTAATGTTGCCAAGTCAATATGTTTTAATGCCGATAAATCTGATTTGTATCTTACTTCTGAAACAGCGTCAGGAATATGCACTTCTTCAATTTTACTAATGTCTTGATGTCGATAGAATAATAACGATTCCGTTGCAATCTTGTAGTCAAACTTAATTTTGATTGATTGCTCTAAAGAATTGCCAAGTGTCTTACAAACAGTGTTGTTTAGTTTGTCGGTCAGGTCGAAATTATGGTTGATTTTAATTGTAATGTTGTCAACAAGTTGCTGAATACTTTGTCCAGCATTGTTTTGCCTTACAAAAATAGAAGCTATTAAAACTTGTGTCCCTGCTGGTGGATTTAGTTGTTCTGATGAAAATGTGTGTTGTCGTTCAAAGTTTGAATTGCTTTTTACTTCAATCCTTTCTCTGCCTGAATTAAAATCAAATTTTTCTTCGGGTATGTTATGCCAATAGTTTAAAAGTGTCTGTGGATTTTTTGAGTTGTCAATTAAAAAAAGTTCTGTCCAAAGTCCGTGAACTGTATTAGTTGGTGTGTCGGTTAAGGCTCTAAATACCTCAACGAATTTATTGAGTGATTCGATTACCTGCTGTTGAGTTGGCTTGTTGCTTAATGTTTTTACAAGTGTTTCAGAAATTCTTAAAAAGTATTCTTGGAGATTTCTATCGGCACTTGTAAAAGTAATTACGGTAAATGTTTGGAAACTACTTTTCCCATTTTCCGAAATTTTGCACTCAATATTTTGTTCAAGTTGCAAATATTTCAGGCGAAAATTTTTTAAAGCAATATTGTTTATTGCATTTGAAACAGACAAAAGGATAATGGGGTTGCCATCAATATCAATAGCAACTCTGAAATTTGGATATTCAGGAATTGGGATGGCATTGAAAACTTTTTCATCGCCGTCTGGAAACGAAAGTGTATCGTATAACTCAATTAAATTCATGCTTGCCTTATTATGTCTCTGCCAATGTGTTCAGGAACCCAAATTGCAAGTGTCGGGACACTTGTAAAGTAGGTATCT
>JBDTOV010000271.1:0-6261 GCA_039933035.1 Ginsengibacter sp.
CTAAGATGAATAAGTATACTACACTCTCAGCACAGGAATATTACAACAATAATAAGCGGGAACCCGGCTTTATAAAGTTAGTGTTGAGCCCTGCATTTACGCTTATAAATGCTTTCATTTTTAAAGGTGGTTTTTTGGATGGATGGCATGGATGGATGCTCGCTAAATTTCGTGCAAATGCGGTGTTGCAAAAATATGCCAAGCTAAAAATGATCTACCGGGAGAAAAAGAAAACTGGTTAATATTTCCACTTGCGAAGTTTACCACGCCTGCATCTTTCACTCATTGTAATTTCCAAAAATGAAATTGAATTTAAAACTTACTATTAATTAATTTCACCGAAAATTTAAACTTATAGAAATGAATTTGCAGGAATCAATACAAGCCGCATGGAACAACAGGGAATTATTAAAAGAGGAACATTATATTGAAACCATACGTACCGTGATGGAAGACCTTGATAAAGGAAGAATACGTACGGCTACACCCGGCGAAGATGGTTGGGTAGTGAATGAATGGGTAAAACAGGTGATCCTGATGTATTTCGCAATACAGCGAATGGAAACATACACGTTGCCTCCATTCGAATTTTATGATAAAATGAAATTGAAAAGCGGCTATGCTGCACTGGGAGTAAGAGCAGTACCGCATGCAATAGCTAGGTATGGCGCTTACCTGGCAAAAAATGTAGTGCTCATGCCTTCGTATGTGAACATAGGGGCCTACGTAGATGAGGGCACAATGGTAGACACATGGGCCACTGTGGGAAGTTGCGCACAGATTGGGAAGGGCGTGCATCTCAGCGGAGGCGTGGGGATCGGCGGAGTGCTTGAACCGTTGCAGGCTTCGCCGGTAATTATCGAAGATGGTTGCTTTATTGGTAGCCGCTGTATTGTGGTGGAAGGAGTGAGAGTAGAAAAGGAAGCAGTACTCGGCGCCAACGTGGTATTAACGCAATCAACCAAAATCATTGATGTAAGCGGCACTGAACCAATTGAAATGAAAGGCAGGATACCGGCACGAAGCGTAGTTATCCCGGGAACTTATAATAAGACATTTCCCGCAGGGGAATATGGTGTTGGATGTGCGCTCATCATCGGGCAACGGAAGCCATCAACGGATTTAAAAACAAGTTTGAACGATGCGTTAAGAGATTTTAATGTATCCGTCTAATTGATGGATATTCATACCAACAATCTCAACATAATTTTTACTTGCAATTTAATTTAGCTTCTATGATCCTGCACTGATCTGTTTAATTTTCCTTATGCCGGCAAATTCCAATAAAACTGCTTTGCCTTTAGCAGGATTTATCATTGCATTTTTGGGTGCTGTTTTGTTTTCAACAAAAGCCATCATTGTTAAAAAAGCTTTTGCTGATACGCATACCGATGCCTTGACGTTGCTTACACTCCGAATGGCTTTTTCGCTGCCATTTTTTATAGGCGTTGCAATATTTGCCAGCAACAAAAAAGATAACATAAAACTCAGCGGAAAGCATTGGCTCATCATTATTGTATTGGGCATATTTGGTTATTACTTAAGCAGCCTTTTTGATTTCATAGGATTACAATATGTTAGCGCAGGCCTGGAGCGATTGATCCTGTTCTTATACCCAAGTTTTGTTGTACTTATCAATGCCGGCATATTCAAACAAAAAATTACCCCCATACAAAAGATCGCGTTGTTTCTTACCTACGCCGGTATTGGGATCGCATATACAGGCGAGTTGCATATCGATCTAAATAATCCTCATTTTTTATTAGGCAGTCTACTTATTTTTATTTGCGCCATCACTTACTCCATATATATAGCTGGCAGCGGCAAGATCATCCCGCTTGTAGGCGCAACAAAATTTACAGCTTATGCAATGCTTGCATCTACGGTGGGTATTTTTATCCATTTTATTTTTTCCGGCAATTATCAAGGCATGCCGGCGGGCCGGGATTTTTGGATATATGGACTATTATTAGCGATCCTGGCAACTGTAATTCCCAGTTTTTTAATATCCGCCGGAATGAAAAGTATTGGCTCCAATAACGTTGCCATTATATCCGGTATTGGACCAGTGAGCACCATCCTGCAGGCACATTTTATTTTGGGTGAACCGATCTTTACGGAACAGTTGATCGGTACTGTTTTGGTGATAGCCGGGGTACTATTAACTGGCTGGAAAGTAAGCGACCAGGTTGCCTAAAAAATTTGCCGCTTTTTGCAGTGAAGGTTTTTAGTTTCTCTATATTTGCAACCCGCAATGCCCGGATGGCGAAATTGGTAGACGCACTGTGTTCAGGTCGCAGCGTTCGCAAGGATGTGCTGGTTCGAATCCAGTCCCGGGCACCAAAGTGGACAAATCGAAATTTGATTCGGTTTGTCCACTTTTATTTTCGCTAAAACCCTCTCCCAGCTTATATATTAGCTCTACTGCTTCGTTGAGCCGGGCGGTTCGATAATGGAATCCATCAAAAACGAGTTTTTCAGGATATATCGAACCAATAATTTCCCGTTTGTCTTTATTATCTGCCTTTTCATATAATTCATCAAGGCTTGAAAGCTTCATTACCGCTTTATTTAACAAAGGTTCAATGTTAGAACTCTGTTTTGAAAGTTCCATTAACTTTGATTCTAAGCCTGTAATCTTCTTTTCATAATCTGATTTAATAGAACGATAATCTGAAGGTTCAATTTCCCCGGCCAAAAGCAGTTTACGGGCATTTAAAAGCTCATTATTGGCTTTAGCCAATGCATCCTGTACTTGCTTGGCATCGTCCCTCTGGCTCCTGGACTTGGTTTTAAATTCCTCCTGAAGTACCAGTTTATAAACCTCGGTCATTCCTGGCTTTGGAATAAGTTTTTTTAGCTCCCGAGAAAATAATTCATTGGCATTTTCAGCTTTAAATCTTGTTCCGCAGGAAGATATACAATGGTAATAATAATATCTGCCATTTCTGCCCTTGGATGCACTTCCAGTGAGCAATTTGCCACATTTAGGACAAATAAGGTAACCCCTTAATTGTAGCACATCCAACGAACCAACTTTAGTACGATACGTTTTTTTCTTGCCATCAAGATAATCCTGTATGTCGTAAAATAATGATTCGGAAATTATCGGTTGATGTAAACCTTGCACATGTTTTGACACTTCATCTTTATAACCTGAAATATAAATCCTGCCACAAAAGACAGGATTGCGTAATAAATTCCAAAAGTTAGACCTACAGGTTTTAATTCCTTTTTTAAATGCTTCCTTCATTATCTGTTCAACATTCAAATTACCTTCAGCTAATGTGTCAAATACCCATTTCATGATTGTAGCTTCTGGTTCTACTGGAGCAATATATTTTTTACCATCTTCAGTAATTTTATTGGCGTAACCTATCGGGGCAACTCCCATCCATCTTCCTTCTTTCTTAGCTTTTCTCATTCCCAATAGAACATTCAATGCCCTTCTATCATTTTCTACTTCCGGTGCTGCCAGATAAAATGCCAGCATCAATTTATTTTCAGGTACAGCCAAATCTAACGGTTGTTCAATAGCTTGTGGCTCTACGCCCAATTTCCGTAATATGCTTATCATCTGATAAGCATCACCAGCATTACGACTAAATCTGTCCCATTTCGAAAATAAAATAAAGTCAACTGCATTTTTTCGTTTTTTTAAATCGAAAAGCAACTCATTCCATCGTGGCCTGTTGAATGTTTTTGCAGAATGATCTTCAAAAATTACTTTACGGACTTTCATTTTATTGGCATCGCAATATTTGCGTAGCCTCTCTTCCTGGTCACGTTGAGAATAACCTTTGTCTGCCTGCTCATCGGTGCTAACACGGATATATAAATCTGCTGTCATATTCTTTCATTTTGGGATAATGATATCTTAGCAAATTTAATCATAAAATCCAGTATCACCCTTGCCTGCTCTAATGAGATATGCACATTATGGCATTGCAATATTTCGATTACTTTTTCTATTTTCACACTCTCCATTTCACACCTCCTCTATTTTATATTAAAGTAATTTTCAGGTCATCTCTAAAGAATTTAAATTAACCATGCTTTATGCAAAAGATTTTTTTAAGGGTTAAATAAACTGTGTCAATACTCCGATATTTCAACTTTCGGTTTTTAATTTTCTTGCCTTAGTACCAATTCTTTTTTTATGCAACAGGCCACTTCCATTTGCAGAAGCAGAAACACTGGTTTCTTCATTTGTTGATTCATCAGGTTGCTTACGTTTTGCCTGCATCTGTTTTTCTAACCACCTATTTTGCAGAAACCGGTATGCTTCATCCACTGATATACCTGACTGCCCTTCCGAAAAATAAAAGCGTTGACTTACCTCAGCCTTATTTTTTAAAGGGTTGATATTACCTAATAAATCTTGATAAGCAATACCAGCCCAATATTTCAATTTCAGATTTGTTGCAATAGCTTTCCCTTCTTCAGTAACCTCTAATAAAGTAAAGCCTTCAATGATAGATTCTATTTTAAGTTCTTTTTCCCAGCTTGTCTTATCTTCTGCATTCAATTGCTTCTTTGTTTCAAAGTCAAATGCCATTTTCCAGTCAATTTCTGCCATTCTTTTTTCTAAAGATGTAACATCAATTTCATTAACAACAGCATTCGACAAAGACATTTCCTTTTGAAGAATAGCATCATAAAACTTCAAAACATAAGTTTCCATCTTACTCTCTTTTTCAAAGTATAAATGAAAGTTTAATTGCTCTTTTCCCTTCGCCATTTTTTGGGAAAGAACAAAACTGTCGGGCCTAAAACAGATGCGTTTCAAAATTGAATAACCGACATTCTCAAAGCCTAATGATTGCACTTGATCTGCCAAGGCAGCAATATTCTGAATATTCATGATGCTATTTTTTAAATTTAAAAAAGAAAAGGTTTAGAGGTTTTACTTACGAAACCCCTAAACCTTTTTTAGCACTCTCCCTTTTCTTTGGTAAAAGGGTTTTATCATTTTTCTTTTCTAATTTTTCTTTTTCCGGCTTAACCTCTTGTTTCAAGTCTTTTTTTTTATCATCCCCCAATTCTTCTTTTACGGTTTTAGCAGCAGTTGTACCAACAGCCTGGTACTTTTCAATAGATTCTTTTGCCACCAACTTCATATTGGAGTCGTACAGGTTAACTTTTTTGTATTGTGGGTCGGCTTCAATAAACATCTTATGGCTTGCACCATCTTTTTCAATGGTTACTGATTGTACATTTCCTTTCTGCAATGATTGCATTAACGTTTTTTCCTTTTCCGTATCTTTCAAATCCGTTATGGGGAATTTCTCTACTGCTGCCTTTAAATCAAATCCGTATTTTTCGTGATACTGCTTTACTTCAAAATTGTTGTTCTTGTCTTTGTTTTCAAAATCCAGTTGCACCCAGGCTTTGTAAGGCTGGCCTTCTTTTGTAATAAGGTCTTTTTGTACAGCCCGGCCATCCAATAGATTGAAGGCTTCTTTTCCTGTAACACCTTTGCCTTTGTTCAGGTAAAAAGTTTGTTCTGCTTTTTCGCCATTAACTTTTTCAAGAGAAGCATGGTAATTATTAAAGAAGTACATGTCTGTAGAATCAGACTTACGGAAATTCATGGTTGCTTCAAAAGGCTTTTTGTTTATTTCTGCCTTGTAATGCAATTGAAAATCTGCCTTACCTTCATTCAGGTTCTTTTCCAATTCCGCTTTCAGGTTTTCACCAAAACCCATGTATTTAAGATTATCACTCAAATACTGAAAATTTTCGTTGCTCATAACATTTGTTTTTAATTGTGAATTAAATATTGATTTTTCATTTCCCTCATTTACTAAGTACTTTTCTGTAACATCGAAGAGTTGACTGCCGTAGGGTATCTGCCTGACAAAATCCTGTATTGATGTGACATACATAATTTTGTAATCATCAAATTCGCTGATATTATTTTCAGAAAACTCATGTGCCTCATCTTTGGTTTTAAAAAACTGTACATCACCTTTATCAAGAAAGTAGGGAACGGTGTTATAAGCCACCCATTCCCTGCCAAAAGCAATTTCAAATTGTGCCTGTTCAAAAACAGCATCCGATACTACATGCGCCTCAGTCATGTCTTTCATTTTTAGTACATGAAATTTTTCTTTTGCCTTATCGTAAGCTTCATCTGCTGATAGTATTTTGCCATTCTTCCATTCTACAGTTATTTCGGCAACATAATTTTCTTTGAGCCTGGTCACTTCTGGAAGATATTGCTTGTAATGGTGGTCTGTCCAAAATTTAAACATTAGC
>JBDTOV010000272.1:0-6248 GCA_039933035.1 Ginsengibacter sp.
TCTCCCAATGCCTCGGTGGAATTTCAACATCTAAAAATCCTTTCCCCAAAAGCCTGTTCTTGAAATCTAACTGCACATCATAATCACCGTGAACTAAAAATAATTTCTTCACTTGTTTTGGATCCTGGCAGGCAAGCCACTGGCACAAATCATTGTAATCGCCATGAGCGCTCATACTTTTTATTTCTCCAATGTCAGCATGCACTTCATGCTGCTGGCCAAAAATGCCCACTTCTTTCGGATGCAGTTTTAGTCTTCCACCCAGTGAATGAGGCTCGCAATATCCGGAAAAAACGATAGAGTTCCGGCTGTTTTCAATGTTATTACTGATGTGGTGCTTTACCCTTCCGGCATCCGCCATTCCGCTGGCTGATATTATTACACAGGGCTCATTCAAATAATTCAGCGATTTACTTTCTTCTACGCTCTTAATAAATTTCAATCCCTTAAAATCAAACGGATCTTTATCACTTAATAATATTTTTTGAATACGGCTGTTAAAATATTGAGGATAGCCTTTAATAACTTCCGTAGCTTCCAGGCTTAAAGGGCTATCGACAAAATATTTTACGTCTGGTAGCCTGTTCTCATTTTCAAGCTGGTTGAGAAAAAATAAAATTTCCTGTGTACGGCCAACGCTGAATGCAGGAATGATCAATTTTCCTTTTTTTTGAAGGCATGTTTTCGTTACCCATTGCAAAAGAGCATCCGCTGTTCCGGTTACCTGGTCATGTAATTTATTTCCATAGGTTGATTCCATAATAATATAATCTGCCTGGGGAAAAACATCCGGTGATTTTAAAATTACATCGCGGTATCTTCCCACATCTCCTGAAAAAGTGATGTGTGTTTCTTTACCATTTTCGTTTACTTTTAAATGAACCGTGGTACTGCCAATGATGTGCCCGGCATCCAGGTACATAAATTGAACGCTTTCGTCTATACGATTCCACTGGCCATAATCAACAATTTCAAAGTATTCGAGGGCTTTCCTTGCATCTTCCATTCCATATAGTGGCAATAGGTACGACCTGCCTTGCGCAGCACGAATTTTATTTTCAAATTTTAAATCGTTCTCCTGTATGCCTGCACTGTCCTCCATTAGAATAGCTGACAAATTTTTCGTCGCAGGAGTTGCAAAAATTTTTCCGTTGAACCCTTCCTTCACTAATTTAGGAATAAGTCCGCTGTGATCTATATGTGCATGAGAAAGAATTAAATAATCTATTTCAGAAGAAACAAAACCAAAATCACGGTTTAGCTCATCCGTTTCCCTCCCCATTCCCTGGAACAATCCGCAATCGAGTAAATATTTTTTGCCATTCTTTAAAGTAAGTAAATGCTTGGAACCGGTTACGGTGCGTGCCGCTCCGTGAAATGCAATCTTCATAAATATATTATTATGCAATTAAAGTTTGAAGTTAGGAAAACAAACTGCTAATCAACTCAAGTTTACTTCTTCCGCCTAAGTAAAAAGATCTATCGCCAGGGATGTTGTATTTCTTCGTGACTTTTGCGAGTGCTTCTTTGCCGACTTTGTGATACTTGGTAGTGTATACACAGTATTGCCTTGTGCGCAAAAATGCGACAAAAACAACTATTAATCTTTTTGCTATTTGCTGTTAGATTTAGCTTTGAATGACCAGGTAAATAGAAACTCAGCAACCGTTTCACCATTCTTATTTTTGCCAGTTGATTTTGCAATGATTCTTTTTCCTTCTCCTGATGCTACAGACTCATCAATTGTTGTTATCATTTCTTTTCCTTGCCCGCAGGTGAAAAAAATGATACCGGTTACTTTTTTAAAATAGGTCGCTTCCATTCCTGTAACCAACATCGATATGGCAGGTTTTCTTTTATAAACATTACTCAATGCCAGCGCGCCGGTACTCATTTCGGCAGCCATAGCGAGCGAAGCAAAATAAGTAGAGTGAAAAGGATTTTGGGTCAGCCATTTATAGGGGACCGATGTGATACATTTTTCTTCATCAATTTCCCTCACTTTTATTCCGGAAAAAAATGCAGCAGGGAGCTTAAGTAATAAATACATCCTGAATTTAAAAGGATGACTGGCAAGTTTGAAAAAATCTTGTTGATATGTATTCATAATTTTTTATTTACCTCACCCCAACCCCTCTCTGAAGGAGAGGGAACTGAACCTGCGCCGGGTGCGGATTCTAAAAGAATAAGGATATTTTTCCATTTACAAAATCGCAAATCGTACATCAAACATACTGTTCACTTTTCTTTCTCCAAAATTTCAAATTGCCTGCTGACGCTTTCCCCGTTTTCATCCACAATAGTAAGCAAATGTTTTCCGGGAGCCGGATTAAAAGCCATCTGGTGAAAATCTACGGTAGTACCCATATATTCATCATCGAGGTGCCAAAAAATTTTACCGCCTGGTTTCCTGCATGCGGCGGTAAAAATTGTTTTTCCGCGCTTTCCATCTATTTCCAGCGGAACGTAAATTTTCGCATCCTGTTGCGGATAAATTAATTCTATTTGCTTGCCTGTACCGGTCGCATCGCAACCCGGCTTGAATGGTGGTAAAGGTTTATAGTCATGATTTTTTTGTTTGTAATACCATTCCATGGCTGGCGTTAAAACAAACCAGCTTTTATGAATCATGTTCGCCGGCGATTCGCAATTGCCGGTAACGCGATAAGATCCTGTAGCTTCCAGGTGAATCAATTTATGATAAGGACATAACGGCGACCTGTAGCCGTTTTTTGGGACCATCACGGTATCTGCATCCGGGCAATCAATGTTTGCCCTGAAACCGCTTTGCCTGCACACAGGAATAAACGCAAAATTATTTTGCGGTTTTGAAAACCATTTTGTTGAAGGTAGTTCCCGAAAAATATCAAACATTATCGGAGCAGAAGTTTGCACACCAATGAGCCCTGCTCTTCCTTCCCCATCTGTGTTACCTGTCCATACAGCCACCACGTATTTTGGAGTGATACCAATGGCCCACGCATCCCTGAAGCCAAAGCTGGTACCGGTTTTCCAGGCAATTTGCTGTGATGAAGAAAATTCCTGCCACAAGCCTTCTTCACCGGGGCGCATTACTTCTTCCATTGCCGCGAAAGCAAACCACGCAGATGTGGCATCTAAAGAATTGATGACATCACCCGGTGATGTTTTATTGTCAATTTTCTTACCTGCAACATAATTTGGCGCATGAAAATCTTCTTTCAAAGCAAGACCCTTATTTTTATCCTGGCGATTCAAGGTACGTGCCATACCCGCATAAATTCCTGCGAGATCCCACATAGTTACTTCGCTTCCTCCTAATATCAAAGACAATCCGTAATTATCAGCCGGCCGGTTAAGTGTTGTTATACCGAGCTGTTTCAGTAAATCATAAAAGCGCTGGTATTTATATTGCTGCAATAATTTTACGGCAGGAATATTCAGCGAACGTGCCAGCGCGATGGATGCCGGAACAGCGCCATCAAAACCGAGATCAAAATTTTGGGGCGTATACCCTCCAATTTGGGTTGGAATATCAGGTACCAGCGAGTTGGGCAAAATCATTCCATCGCTAAACATAGCCGCATATAAAATTGGCTTCAAGGCACTCCCGGGGCTTCGGGGCGCTTTTATTACATCAACATCGCTTTCCAATTCAGGATTTCCCGGTTCATAAATATTGCCGACATACGATAACACATTCCCGGTCTCAACATCCAATACCAGCGCACAGGCATTATTAATTCCGTTACCCTTAAGAACGTTGTGGTGCCGGTTGAGAATATCAATTACATTTTTTTGGAGATTGATATCAATGGTTGTTTTTATCCCTGACGAAAGATTTGCATTATCTTTTTTATCTTCTTTAAACCTTTGCAGCAAATGAGGAGCCCATTGCGGCAGTCGAAGAGGATTTCCCGGCAAGGGTTCCAATTTTGCAAGATAACAGGTTGACTTATCAAGAATTTTATTTTCAGCAAGCTTATCCAGCAATGCATTTCTTTTCTTCAAAAGAATATCCCTGTTTTTGCCGGGATGCACTAAAGCCGGCGCATTTGGCAACACCGCCAATGCAGCCATTTCGCCCCAACTCAGTTTTTCAGGGCTGCGGCCATAATATCTCCATGATGCCGCATTAAGACCAACCACGTTACTTCCGAATGGCGCCTCTGATGCATACAAAGCAATAATTTGCTTTTTGGAATAACGGCATTCTAATCTTACAGATTCAATACTTTCAATAATTTTTTCCCGGATATTTCTTTTTGTTTCGTGACGGCTTAAGCGTATAACCTGCATCGTTAGTGTGCTGCCACCCTGAACAACCTCTTTGCTTTTTAAATTTCTTAACGCTGCTCTTGCGAGCGCAATAACATCTATACCCGGATGGCTATAAAACCTTTTATCTTCAAAAGTAGTGATGCATTGTATAAATTTATCCGGTACATTTTCATCATAAGGAAAACGCCACTGCCCATCCGCAGCAATAGATGCATTGAGAAGATTGCCGTCTTTATCTTCAATTACGAAACTTGTGGGAGCATTGAATAATTTTGAAGGAAGGCAAAAATAAAACCAGGTGTATAATGCAATTGCTGTTACAAAGAAGATTTTTATTTTAAGATGTATTTTTGACATTTGTGTGTTACAATATGCTAATGTCTTAAAAAATTATTAGCTGTTGTAAACAAAAGACTTTATTGTGCGAATAATTTTTAGAACGAGAACAGTTTTTATTCGTTTTATTGGAACAGACAAAGAATATGATTTACTAAATATTCAGGAATTATAATATTGAAAAAAATGAAAAATATAAACTCCGAAACGGCTTACAGCAAGGCGTTAACTAATGTATATAAACTCATGCAAAAAGGTGAGGAAAACTTAACCGGCAATGAGTTAAATAATATTGCCGAAATGGCTAAAGCTATACAGAATTATGAAAAAGCTAATTACCCTTTTCCCTTCCCGAAAACCATAAAAGAAATTGTAGAGCTTAAAATGTTTGAGAAGAAATTAAATAAGGTAGCGCTTGCAAAAATATTAGGTATCGGGGCGCCAAAACTTAGCCAGATATTAAACAACAAACGTGCCCCTGATGTGCCTTTCTTAAAAGCATTGCACGAAAAATTAGGCGTGGATGGAAATTTTATTTTAGAGAGAGTTTAAAATTTTATAGAGAATCAATAGCAAGCAGATACTCTTCAATTGTAACGAAGTTCAAAACTTACATCAACTTAATTCTCCCGACAACGTAGAGATTATTTTTTCTTTTTGAGAAAAATCTCAAAAGGGTAAAACGATCAAAGCTGACTTTTAATAAAAATTAAAACCTACTTTTTATTTTATCCTTTTCATTTCATCTTTTGATTTTAATTTCTTTGCATTAAGTGAACTTACAATCTTCTTCCCGGATTTTGCTTCAATGGCTTTTCGCGTATTGCCGGCTATAGTTCCACCGTGTTTAGCAATTATTCTATTATCATCAAAAGTTTTGGGATTTTTTTCTTTGCTGATTTCTGTTGTAGTTACCTCAGCCAACATGTTAAGCACGAGTTCGAGATTGGTCATGTTATCTCTCAGATTCTCCTTTTTTAAATCTTTATGTTGCTTATACTGCTTTACTGTTTTGCCGCTCCATGCCTGGGTGATAATATCGGTAAGCGTTGCAAATTGCTGCCCTTTTTTTACGCCCCGGTTTTCCCACTCATCAGTCAGTTCTTTTCTTACTTCAATACTTTTCAAGCGCTGGTTAATCCATTCTTTGCTATAGCCCAATTTCAAATAATTTTCCATTGCCCTGTCTATACTTTTTTCGGGATCCTGGATTTCTTCAATTCTTTCATAACCTGTTTTTGCAAGCCATTGTTTAAATGGTTCGGCTTTGGGAGAAGGGATGGATTGAATTAAACGAAGCAACTGTTCGGTGTTGGCCACATCAGTAAATCGCATTTTACCATCAGCGGCTTCCATTTTCAAAGCGTGACAGTTCGTCACGGTTTCATTTCCTTCTTTTTTCAATCTTTCTTTAAGCTTACGCCAATACGCTAATTGATCAATACTTTCGGTAAGTATTCCAACAACATCAGTGATTGAGAAATACCATGTTTCCTGATCCGCATCCCATTGGCTACGGATTTTTTTGTCTTCAAATAATTTTATGTTGCTCATAGTATTTACAATTTAATACTAAGATTTTGAAAGGAAGTAATTGGATGAGGAGTTTATTTCTTCACATTATTTTTTCGTGAAAATATTTTTGAATAAAA
>JBDTOV010000273.1:0-6196 GCA_039933035.1 Ginsengibacter sp.
TGGATAGGGATCCCGATAATTACCGGGAGGTTCTTTTCAATGGATTTGGATTTTTAATTAATGTTTGTTGAATATCAATCAAATCTGGAACAAAGATACACCGCCTGCAAACCCTGCACAAGAGCAATACTGCCTAATCTTACACCTAATGATTTTACTGAAATGATCGTATTGCAACGACGGGTAGTATCGTAAAATTACCCATGGGTGTTTGCACCTTATACTGAAACGGCATACCATAGCCTTAAGCGGGAAACCCGGTGTCGAAAAAATTAAAAATAAATAAGTAGCACTTTTTGGTTGATCATACGAGCCCACAAATAGATTTTCCATAAGGCGAAATAAAAAAGTGGGGACTAAAAATATGGATACACGTAAATTGTAACAAGAATATGATTAAGATCATTTATAGTTATGATAGGTTATTGCTTATCGAATTAAGCGGTATTGTTGTTTTTCTTAACTTGTGTGCCTGATTATACCTAAAATAAAACCGATTTTATGGGTGCCTCTTCCATGATTATTCTAATTCTTGCAGCATTGGCATTTTCTATCATCGCGATACTTATCGCTAAGGTAGTCACCAAAGCCACTACCAATGCGCAGAAGGGAGAACCTTATGAATGTGGCATCCCGACCCAGGGCAAAACCTGGACCCAGTTAAACGTGGGGTATTATTTATTTGCTTTACTCTTTTTAATCTTTGATGTGGAGATTGTTTTTTTATTTCCCTGGGCAGTAGTTGCCAAAAAAACGGGATGGCTGGCTCTTGTTGAAATTATCATTTTCTTTTTTATATTATTTATGGGATTTTTATATGCACATAAAAAGGGCGCATTGAAATGGATGTGAAGCTGTCTTTATCGAAGGAGCCAATGCATTGTGCAACTGTTATAAGAAATGATTGTATTGAACGCCTTACTAAGAAAAACTGAATGTTTAAATAATGAATACTACGTCAAATAATACGGACGCTTCCCCAGTATCTCCTTTGGAGAATTCGGGTTCCTTCCCTGGTCATATTCATGAAACAGCCGGCGGAGGTATTGTTTTAAGCAAGCTGGATGATGTGATCAATTGGGCACGTTCCAATTCATTATGGCCGCTCACTTTTGCAACCAGTTGTTGTGGTATAGAAATGATGTCGGTAGCCGCGGCCAAATATGATTTCTCACGATTTGGGTTTGAAGTGGCCAGGGCCTCACCAAGACAGGCTGATGTAATAATTATTGCCGGAACCATCGTGAATAAAATGGCGCCTGTTTTAAAAAGATTATACGACCAGATGGCCGATCCCAAATATGTAATCGCCATGGGCGCATGTGCTATCAGCGGCGGACCATTTTTTTATAATACGTATTCAGTTGTAAAAGGTGCGGACCATGTGATACCGGTTGATGTGTACGTTGCCGGCTGCCCGCCGAGGCCCGAAGCACTCTTACACGCATTGATCAGTTTGCAGGAAAAAATAAAAAGCGGCTTAACGAGAGAACAGATTAAGGCGGGTTAATTGGTTAATTAGTTTATTAGTTAGAAAGGAACCGGGCATTACCTATTGGAAGTCTGAATTTATATTATGACCAACGAAGATCTAAAAACAAAAATCACGGAACTATCCCCCACAGTCACTTTTGAAGAAGGTGGTCAATGGTTGACGGTCAATGTAGAACCAAAAGACTGGAAATTGCTGGCACAACATCTTCGAAACGATGCCTTGTTGCTTTTTGATTTTCTTTTCTGTCTTACCTGCGTAGATTGGAAGACGCACCTTACCATGGTGTATCATTTGGATGCTACCACATTCCGGCACAACATTGTCGTGAAATCAAACCTGGATGCAGGTAATCCCCGGATAGAAACAGTGAGCGATATCTGGAAAACAGCCAATTTTCACGAGAGGGAAGTATATGAAATGTTTGGTGTGAATTTTCTGCATCATCCGGATCTGCGTTTACTGATCCTGCCTGATGGATGGGAAGGGAAAAGACCCCTGTTGAAAAATTTTGAAGACCCGGTTAATATGATAAGATTGTGAATTTTCTCCCGGCGTAGACGCCTTGAAGAGAATCGTAACTACTCAATATAAAAATGAAATCTGCCAACAATATTTTACATCAAAATTAGTAAGTCCTTTTTGGGGATAGGTTATGGTTGAAGAAATAGGAACAACAGCAGAAGGGGATATCATGATCAATGTAGGACCCCAGCATCCCGCTACACATGGCGTGCTGCACCTGGTGATTACGATCAATGGTGAAACCATACATAAAGTGGAACCCCACCTGGGCTTCATTCACCGTTCCATTGAAAAAATGTGTGAGAGCCTGAGCTATCGTCAATTCATATACGTAACGAGCAGGATGGATTACCTGTCCGCCCATATTAACAACCATGGTTGTGCACTGTGTGTTGAAAGAGGTTTGCAGGTAGAAATACCTTCAAGGGCCCAGGTCATCCGCATCTTGATGGATGAACTGACAAGAATCGCTTCGCATGAATTATGGTGGGGCGCCATGGCCATGGACCTCGGCGCATTAACACCCTTCTTTTATGCCTTCAGGGAAAGAGAAGCCATTAATGATATTATGGAGGAAACCTGTGGTGCAAGACTTACCATGAATTACATCGTACCTGGTGGTGTGATGTATGATCTTCACCCCAACTTCCAGAAAAGAGTAAAGGAATTTATTACGCAATATAAATTGAAGATAGGTGAGTACGCTGAACTGGTAACCGGCAATATTATTTTCCAGAACCGGATGAAAGGTATTGGCTATTTATCCCCGGAAGATGCCATCTCCTATGGCTGCACCGGCCCTACGGCAAGAGGAAGTGGCGTATCCTGCGATATCCGTAAATTATATCCTTACGAAATATACGATCAACTGCAGTTTGACGAGGTACTGGAAACCGGGTGCGATTCGTTTGCGAGGTACATGATAAGGATTGGGGAAATGAATCAATCTATTAAAATAATTGAACAATTAATTGATACAATTCCTGAAGGAGAGTTCCAGGCTAAAACAAAAGCAGTATTGAAATTACCCAAAGGAGAATTTTATCAACGGGTAGAAACGGCAAGAGGCGAATTGGGCGTTTACATTGTAAGTGAAGGCGGCAGCACACCGTACAGAATTAAATTCCGATCACCCGGTTTTTCCAATCTGTCAGCGCTGGATCACATGGCAAGAGGCGGTAAGTTGGGCGACCTGGTGGCAATGATGGGAACCCTTGATTTGGTAATACCGGATATAGACAGGTAAGGACTTCAAATAGTATACATGTTGAGCTTTTCAAACATATCGAAATTTATAGACACCTGGATACGGGGAATCTTTAATCCAACCTGGACGTTAGTAATTGAAATGGTGATTGCCGGTGTTTGCGTGATTGGCTTGTTCGCCATGCTTGGGCTGGTATTGGTACTCATGGAAAGAAGGGTGGCTGCCTGGATACAGATACGGCTCGGCCCCAACCGCGTAGGTCCCCAGGGCATGTTGCAATCGCTGGCAGATACGGTAAAGTTATTAGTGAAAGAAGGGATGACGCCGGGCGGTGTCGATAAGTTTTTATTTAACCTGGCGCCTCTCATCGCTATGATGGTGGCCATGCTGCTGATGGCGCCGATCGCTTTTGCAAAAGATTTTCAATTGTGGGATCTCAATATTGGTGTGCTGTATGTAACGGCGATTTCTTCCATTATGGTGATCAGTGTGTTAATGGCCGGTTGGTCAAGTAATAACAAATACTCTTTGATGGGCGCCATGCGTAGCGGTGCTCAAATAGTGAGTTATGAATTGTCCGCGGGCTTATCTATCCTTTCTATCGTGGTGTTATCGGGCAGTTTGAATTTACATGATATTATTCAATCGCAGGCTGATGGCTGGTGGATATTTAAGGGACACATCCCGGCTATCATTGCTTTTATCATTTTTATTATCGCTGTCACAGCGGAAACCAACAGGGCGCCATTTGATCTTGCTGAAGCCGAATCAGAACTCACAGCCGGTTTTCATACAGAATATTCAGGAATGAAATTCGCCTTGTTTTTTTTAGCGGAATATATCAATGTATTTATCGTATGCGCCATCGGCGCTACTTTATTCCTGGGAGGATGGATGCCTTTTCATATTGGCCACTGGCAGGCATTTAATCATGTAATGGATTATATCCCTTCCAGTCTCTGGTTCTTTGGGAAAACATTTTTCCTGATATTTTTAATCATGTGGTTTCGTTGGACATTTCCAAGATTGCGCATTGATCAGTTGCTCAACCTGGAGTGGAAATATTTATTACCCATCAGCATGTTTAATTTATTGCTGGTGACGATAGTGGCGATAATGGGTTGGTATTTTTAAAAGCAGTTGGGATTAATGAAACTTGTAGTAAAAATGGAGAAAAGTCAGAACCAACGGCTATAACATTTTTGAATAGAAGACAATAAAAATTGATAGCACCTTATGTTTATCGTTAAGTATATAAAAGATGTTTTTAATGGGGTAAAGTCATTGGCTATCGGCCTTCGGCGTACTATGTATTATTTTACGCATCACAAAGAGATCATCACGGAGCAATATCCTGATAACCGGGCGACATTGCATTTTCCCGAAAGATTCAAAGGTGAAGTGGTGCTGATTCATGATGAAAATAATGAACATGCCTGTACGGGTTGCACAGCGTGTGAACTGGCGTGTCCCAATGCCACCATCAAGATCATTACCAAGTTTGATATATCACCCGAAGGAAAAAAGAAAAAAGCACTGGACAAATTTGTGTACCACCTGGAATTGTGTACGATGTGTAACCTGTGCATCATAGCCTGCCCGACGGATGCCATTAAGATGGACCAGACCTTTGAACACAGCGTGTACGACCGGGGTGAACTGACAAAAATTTTAAATAACCCCGGATCTAAGATCAGGGCAGGTGTAGAATAATAATGTATAAATACCAATTGGATTTTTTTACACCTGGTAAAATTTGAAAAATAATTATTTGTAAATGAGCGGATCAACCATAATATTTTACATGCTGGCGGTACTCACGCTGGTTAGTGGATTGCTGGCAGTCACCACCAGGAAAATATTCCGGGCGGCCATCTTCCTTTTATTTTCACTGGTGGGTATTGCAGGATTGTTTTTCTGGATGCGATATGATTTTATAGCAGCCGTACAAATAACAGTGTATGTGGGCGGTATCACGGTACTTATTATCTTCTCCATTTTTTTAACACAACAGGCCGGCGATCTTTTACCCAAACAAAAAATCGGCAGACAGGTATTTTCAGCATTGGCAGCCTTTTGCGGTTTTGCTGTAACCATGTTACAAATCTACCAGCACACTTTTAATACGACATTGGATCAGCCCATCGTACCCACGGTAGAAAATATTGGCAATCAAATGCTGGGCATTAAAGAAAATGGATTTGCGTTGCCCTTTGAAGTAGTGAGTATGCTATTGCTTGCCGCTATGATTGGTTGTATCGTTATCGCCTTACGCTCAAAACCCGCAACAACATGATGGAGCCTGGACTATATCATTTATTATTTATCAGTACTGCATTGTTTTTCATAGGGGTGTTTGGATTTTTTACAAGGAGAAACCTCGTTACAATGCTCATGAGTATAGAAATGGTATTGAATAGTGTGAACCTGAACTTTATTGCTTTCAATAAATATGTGTGGCCCAATAAACTGGATGGACTATTCTTTTCAATTTTCGTAATTGCCATTGCAGCAGCAGAAGCCGCGGTAGCCATTGCTATCATCATAAATTTATATAGAAGTCACCATTCCATTGATGTAGAGAATGCTGAAGAAATGAAATTTTAAAAAGTCTTTTATCTTGTCGAAGAGAGGTTAAAGAAGAACTACCCTTATATGCTGAATCATTTTATGCAAATCCAAATGCTCCAGGTGCTTCCCTTTGGGAACGGTACGGTATGGACCTTGTTGCTTATTCCCTTACTTCCGCTAGCTGCCTTTGTAGTGCTGGGTTTGTTCGGCAGGAAGCACTTCCGGAATGCATCGGGTATTATTGCCACTATGCTGCTGTTGGTATCGACGGCTTTGTCATTCTATACAGCTTACCATTATTTTTTTGACTATGGAAAAGTTGGTGGTGTTTATCAAACATTAACAGCGGTACAAGTTCCATGGCTTCAATTTTCACCCGGCCTTTCCATTGATATGGGCAT
>JBDTOV010000274.1:0-6158 GCA_039933035.1 Ginsengibacter sp.
AGTATTGTGATGAATTATCTATTTTTAAGATTGTGATGAATGAATGTTTGCTACTCATACCGGTATAACTTCATTATCAAGGTTTAATTTAGTAAAGACGATCCCGCTCGTCTGATCCTACGTAAAACTCCCGCATTACAAAGCCAACACAAACCAGTTTGCGTCCCTCTTCGCTAAGCTGATGAGCTATGGCCGGGTAATTTCAATGATCAAACAGTCGTGGATGGATTCTGCAAAAGTTTTTCAGCCAACCGATAGCCCTATACAAATTAAAGACTTCCCATTGCGCCTGACCCATTGTAACAACGTAAGATTAAGCATCCACCGGAGTTTCCTTTATGCTTCTCTCATTATTTAATTAGAATACACCCGTGGTTTAGTTCTCGGCCAGGCAATTGTTTCATTAAATCCGGCAGTTAATAAATCCACGCTCGTTGCCCGGCAGCATTGAAATTAAAATTATCCGTTAAAAAAATGAAATAAAGATTAATTAAATATGGATTTTTTGCCGGAATTTTAGGAAATTTGCGGCTCTCCTAAAAAATAAGAAATGAGCACTACTGACAGCACATTGTTCGATAAAGTATGGGACGCGCATGTGGTTCGCAAGATTGAAGATGGCCCTGATGTATTTTTCATTGATCGCCATTTCATTCACGAGGTAACCAGCCCGGTGGCTTTTCGCGGTTTGGAAAGCAGGAAACTGGACGTCATGTTTCCCGTTAAAACCTTTGCCACAGCCGATCACAATACACCCACGATCAACCAGCATTTGCCGGTTAAGGATCCGCTTTCAGCCAATCAGCTAAAAGCATTGGAAGTAAATTCAGCCCTATATGGCATTTCGCACTGGGGGCTGGGCAATCCAAAGAACGGTATCGTGCATGTAGTTGGCCCTGAAAATGGGATTACCCTTCCGGGTATGACCATCGTTTGTGGTGATTCCCATACTTCCACACATGGAGCGTTTGGCGCCATTGCTTTTGGTATCGGCACTTCGGAAGTGGAAATGGTGCTGGCATCGCAATGCATTATGCAACCCAAGCCTAGGAAAATGCGCATTAATGTACATGGCCAATTGGGCAAGGGCGTTACGGCAAAAGATGTAGTTCTTTACATTATCGCTAAACTAACGGCAGCAGGCGCCACGGGTTACTTTGTTGAATTTGCAGGGGAAGTATTTGAAAACCTGAGCATGGAGGGGCGCATGACCGTTTGCAATATGAGCATTGAAATGGGCGCCCGCGGCGGAATGATAGCCCCTGACGAAACAACATTTAATTATATCAAAGGAAAAGATAAGGCTCCAAAAGGAGAAGCCTGGGATACCGCATTGGCATACTGGAAAACATTGCGAACTGATGAAGGCGCCGTATTTGACAGGGAATACAATTTTGATGCGGCTGATATTGAACCGATGATAACCTTTGGCACCAACCCCGGAATGGGAATGGCCATCAGTAAACATATTCCTGTATCAAAAAATACGGTAAGCGGAAACGCCAGTTATGAAAAATCGCTCAACTATATGGGCTTTCATGAAGATGAAGCCATGTTGGGCAAGAAGGTGGATTACGTATTCGTAGGTAGCTGTACCAATGGGCGCATCGAAGATTTCCGTGCTTTTGCTTCCATTATAAAAGGAAGGAAGAAAGCAGAACATGTTACCGCCTGGATCGTTCCCGGTTCGCATGTAGTGGAGCAACAAATAAAAGATGAAGGAATCCTGGATATTTTAACCGAAGCAGGATTTCAACTGCGTCAACCCGGTTGTTCTGCATGTTTGGCTATGAATGATGATAAAATTCCTGCAGGTAAATATGCGGTGAGTACCAGCAACAGGAATTTTGAAGGCAGGCAGGGGCCCGGCGCAAGAACGATGCTGGCAAGTCCGCTCGTGGCAGCGGCAGCGGCAGTAACCGGGGTGGTTACTGACCCGAGAGAATTTCTATAACGGTGCAGGATATACGATGTAAAAGGCAACAATATTAAAACCAAATAACCAGGATGCTGCTCCATTTCCTCTTTGAAAGGGAGAGCTATCCAAAGGATACCTTTGAGAGAAGGCTCAAAAACAACATAATGGCTTACGATAAATTTTCAGTACTGACCAGTTCAGCAGTTCCTATGCCGATTGAAAATGTAGATACGGACCAGATCATCCCGGCACGTTTTTTAAAAGCAACCGAAAGAAAGGGCTTTGGCGATAATCTTTTCCGAGACTGGAGATACCATTCAGACGAAACACCCAAAAAAGATTTTGTGTTGAATAATCCGGTGTATGCGGGTAAAATACTGGTGGGTGGTAAAAATTTTGGTAGTGGCAGCAGCCGCGAACATGCAGCATGGGCTATTTATGACTATGGTTTTCGTTGCGTGGTGTCCAGTTTTTTTGCCGATATATTCAAAGGCAATTCCATTAACGTTGGCATTCTCCCTGTGCAGGTGAGCGAAGATTTCCTGGTAAAAATTTTTAAAGCTATAGAAGCCGATCCAGCTTCACAATTAGAAGTGAACCTTCCTGATCAAACTATAATCATCCTCGCTACGGGTGAAAAAGAGTCATTCGATATTAATGGTTATAAAAAAAATAACCTCTTGAATGGTTTTGATGACATCGATTATTTGCAAGCTATGAAGGAAGACATCCGGTCTTTTGCAACAAAGAGCCTGTACTAATCTAATTAACCAGCCATAATGCCGAAGCCACGACATATTGAAATAATGGACACCACGCTTCGTGATGGTGAGCAAACGAGCGGTGTTTCATTTTCCCCGGTAGAAAAATTGACCATCGCCAAACTTTTATTAACCGAATTAAAAGTTGACCGGATTGAGATTGCTTCCGCCCGTGTTTCAGAAGGTGAATTTAATGCAGTAAAAAAAATTACCCGGTGGGCGAAGGCGAACGGGTTCCTGAATAAAGTGGAAGTGCTGACATTTGTAGATGGAGATATATCGATACAATGGATGATCAAAGCCGGCGCTAAAGTGATGAACCTGCTCACCAAAGGATCACTCAATCATTTAACGCACCAGCTCAAGAAAAAACCTGAACAACATTTTGCAGAAATAGCGGAAGTAATAAAACTCGGCAGAAAAAAAGGAATCGAGAGCAATGTGTATCTCGAAGACTGGAGCAATGGCATGCGTCATTCCCGGGATTATGTTTTCGAATACCTTGATTTTCTTACTGTTCAACCCATCAGGCGCATTATGTTGCCGGATACATTGGGTGTATTAACTCCTGCGGAATCGTTTGACTTCGTTGCTGAGATCGTACAACGGTATCCCAAAAACCATTTCGATTTTCATGCCCATAATGATTATGATCTTGGCACAGCCAATGTATTGGAAGCCCTAAAAGCCGGGGCTCATGGCATACATCTTACGGTAAACGGTATGGGTGAACGGGCGGGCAATGCTCCCTTGGCAAGCGCCATTGCTGTCATAAATGATTTTTTACCCGATCTCACCACATCTGTTGCGGAAAAATCATTGTACCGTGTCAGTAAACTGGTAGAGACTTTCTCCGGTTTTAGTATCCCCGTAAATAAGCCGGTGGTAGGCGAAAATGTATTTACTCAAACAGCAGGCATACACGCCGATGGTGATAAGAAAAACAAACTTTATTTTAATGATTTGATGCCGGAACGTTTCGGGCGCCAGAGACGATATGCATTAGGCAAAACGAGCGGAAAAGCTAATATTGAAAACAACCTGTTGCAGTTGGGGATTCACCTGACCGACCAGGACCTGAAAAAAGTTACGCAACGCATCATTGACCTGGGTGATCGAAAGGAACTGGTTACCCAGGCCGATCTTCCCTACATTATTTCGGATGTGCTGGACAGTAATACTTTTGAACAAAAAGTGCAGATAGAGAATTATGTGCTGACACATTCCAAGGATCTGAATCCTTCGGTAACTTTACGAATTTCTGTGAATGGCGAATCATTTGAAGAACATTCACAAGGCGATGGACAATATGATGCGTTTATGAATGCACTAAAAAAAGTGTATAAACAAAAGAAAATAGAACTCCCGCTGCTGGCCGATTATGCAGTACGTATTCCGCCGGGTGGCAATAGTGATGCTTTGTGTGAAACGATCATTACCTGGCGACATAATGCTAAGGAATTTAAAACTCGGGGATTAGATAGCGATCAGACGGTAGCAGCGATTAAAGCAACATTGAAGATGTTGAATAGTTTTTAGAGAAAGGTAACAGAAATTCATCCCATAACTAAAAACAATTTTTGCAGAGGGTACAGATTCCTTGTAAAAACTGACAACACAAATTGACATAGTCATTTAGGGATGCATTTAAAATTGTAGCGAGGTTGCCAACCTTCAATAAGTTTGTTATTAGGTTGAAAGTACCCGGCTCCAGGGTTGGTAACCTTGAAAAATAAATGACCGGTTTGTATATAGCGACAGACAAAATATTAAATCTATTATTCAACAAATAAAATAAGCAAGACTTGATCTTGCAGGGGGAGTTTGCCTCTTTGCATATCAACGTTTTGCCCTCAAAAAAAAATGGCAACAAAACACATTGTAATTGTTCCCGGTGATGGAATAGGCCAGGAAGTAACGGCAGTTGGTAAAAAAGTACTGGATGCCATTGCGGCAAAATTCGGTCACACGTTCACGTATGATGAGGCATTAATTGGTCATGTGGCCATTGAGGCAACCGGTAATCCATTACCCGATGAATCATTGGAGAAAATGCGTAACGCGGATGCGGTCTTGTTTGGCGCGGTAGGTCATCCAAAATATGATAACGATCCTTCTGCCAAAGTAAGACCCGAACAGGGATTGCTGAAGATGAGAAAAGAGCTGGGCTTGTACGCCAATATCCGTCCTATTAAATTGTTTGATGAATTGCTTGGGGCGTCCAGTATTAAACCGGAAATATTAAAAGGCGCTGATATTTTATTCTTCCGCGAGCTGACAGGCGATATTTATTTTGGAGAGAAAGGGAGAAAGAATAATGGCGATACTGCCTATGATGTGGCCGAATATAGCCGCTATGAAGTGGAGCGCATTGCACGCAGGGCATTTGATGCTGCCCTTACCAGGAAAAAGAAAGTTTGTTCCGTTGATAAAGCCAATGTGCTGGAAACATCCCGGCTGTGGCGGGAAGTGGTGCAAAAAGTTGCCCTGGAATATCCCGATGTGGAAGTAGAACACCAGTTTGTTGATTCCACTGCGATGCTGCTGATTAAAGATCCCCGCAGGTTTGATGTAGTGGTAACTGCTAACCTCTTTGGAGATATACTCACCGATGAAGCTTCGCAGATCGCCGGTTCCATGGGTATGCTTGCCAGCGCATCCATTGGTGATGGCACCGGCGTGTATGAACCCATCCACGGCTCGGCACATGATATAACCGGCAAAGGACTTGCCAATCCATTGGCCTCTGTTTTATCTGTAGCATTGTTGCTCGATATTTCTTTTAAAATGAAAGCAGAATCGGACGCGGTAATCGCGGCTGTCGACGCTGTATTGAAAGCCGGCTTCCGCACAGGAGATATTGCCGATACACAAACGGCGAAAGATACAATACTGGGAACAGAAGCAATGGGTGAAGAAGTTTTGAAACGGTTGTAGTTCAAAAATAATTATTGAATGGGATTGCATTATTAAATGTAATGAGGTTGTAAGAGTTTTAATTTACAATCAGCATTTCAGCGTTTTGATAACATCATTACGGTATAATTTCCCAATGGGAATTTCCGTTGTATCAATCTCCATAATTTCATGAGTATATGACTTTACTTTTGATAATGAAACCATATAGGAACGGTGGGTGCGTATAAATTCTTTTATGGGCAACATAGCCTCTACTGAGCTCAATGATTGTTTGGTTATGATTACTTCATGAGTAGTAAAAATCTTTACATAATCCTTCATGCTTTCTATATAAAGTATATCCTGCAGCATTACTTTAATCATCTTCCTGTCCGATCTGAAGTAAACAAAATTTTCCTCTTTGGTAGTTTCAACGGGTTGTTGTATGACAGGTTTTTTTTGCCCTTTAAAAACAAAAGCCTTGTTGACAGCTTTTATAAACCGCTCAAATTTTATGGGCTTTAATAAATAATCAATTACATCAAGATCGTAACCTTCCAATGCATACTCACTGTAAGCAG
>JBDTOV010000275.1:0-6142 GCA_039933035.1 Ginsengibacter sp.
AGGTAAGCATTCATGGCCCAGGTAAATGGTTCGTTTCCCGTGGTGCCGAATTTTGTTCCCGCCAGGTATACAACATTTTCTGCTTCGGGAAGTGCATCGAGCTTTTCGTCGAGCAAGAGATCAGCTTCATATGTTTCAATCCCGAGGCTGTTTAATTCATGCTGCAAACCTTTTTCAGAAAAACGGGAAACGCCGATGATGCGCTTTTTTAAACCTGTACGTTCTACTGCCTGTTGTGCAAGTTTGGCAAGTGCCGGTCCCATTTTACCGCCCACCCCTAAAATAATAATATCTCCTTTTAGTGAAGCCATATCAGCAACCAAAGCGTCTGATGACTGCAATAATTGTTGATACGATTCGTCAATGTTCGTCATAATGTATTTTGTTCTTTACTAAAAAATAGTATCATTAAATGTGCGTAGCCCTTAAAGATAAAGATTCCTTTTTCTTTCCTGTGGTATCACCTGTTTTATCTCACCCAAATTCGGGACCCAGGATTGCAAATTGTTTTTCGGGTAACCCCGGGAATCTATTGCTCCCCCTATACATACGAATAAGCGAACGCTGTTCTGCAAAACCAATAGAACACAACCATCCTATCCATTCCGGATCAAAGTGCATGGCATCCAGTATCACCGGCTGATCAATGCAATTAAATAATGCGGCAGCAACAAGCTCCTTTGCGACTTCATAATTTCCTGCTACTACCGGTCCAACCTGTGTAAAATTATGACCGTGGCGGCCTAAGCAATATCCCCGGATTACCTTGTTATCCTCCAACACAAATGCAAGTTCCGGAGCGCCTGTCAACATCCACTCTAATAAAGACTGGCGATCGGCTCCAAAAATTTGATTATCAAAATTTGCAATGGTATCCATATCTTTTTTGTGAACGGGCCGTGCTGCGGAAACTGAAGGGCTTTTAGCAGGTGCGATGGTGGTCATTCGGCTAAGGTGATATTCATCAACAAAATTTAATTTCAAATACAATTCGCGGCCTGCTTGCGTGGCATCTAATTTTATGGTTTCTTCATGTTGCAAAACCTGCAAAGCTTCATCCAGCAATTGCCTTCCCGTTCCCCGGCCACGATACGCAGGATCAACCAACACCATACCAATCCAACTGAAATATTTCTCATAACGAAGGGTCGTAACGGTTCCGATAACCTTATCATTCACAGTTGCCACGCGGCAATCACCAGGGCTAAGATGCAATAATATTTTCCAATCCCGGGCAAGCTGGTTCCATCCTGCGGCCCCGCATAATGCCAGGCCTGCGGCGATATCACTATCGGTCATGGAACGGAATACAATCATTTAAAAATAGATTTTATTAATGAACTAAAGCTTCATGAAGATAAAGCAATACGAAGAAGTAGCAGATTATGGCGCATTTCAGATCGTCGCTATAGGTTTAAGGTTGCCAACCTTTGGGATAGGTGCTTTTAAACTAAAACAAGCTTATGGAAGGTTGGCAACCTTGCGACAATTTGGAATCCGCCCCGGATTATGAATAAGCTAATAAGGTTGAACCCTTGAGAAATTTATTTCAATAAGGTTTGACAAACTGGAAAGTTATTTAAAATGGTTTCCCAAACTTAATATCGTTTCGGCACCTCAAAATATTAATTGGCCCGGATGATAAAATTAATCTTCTTCAATATAATTAATGTCTTTCTTAAAAGTTTCCTCTAAAAAAAATAGGGCAATAAGTGCAATAGCGTAAGTAATCAACGCCACTACCAATGCGCTTTTTATTATGCCCATATTGGTTTTCATCAATAAAAAAAGAGCCGTCATTGGAATGATCGTTGCTCTTACAAAATTGGGAACTGTGGTAGCCACGGTTGCCCTGAGATTGGAGCCGAAAATTTCGGCTGCCACCGTGATGAAAAGCGTCCAGTAACCACTGCAAAATCCAAGGCACGCAGATATCAAATATAATAAAGCCGGGCTCTTTACCGGTATCAGCAAATAGATCAATACAAACAAAAAGGAGGCAAGCATAAATAAAAGAATCACCTTTTTCCTGCTTTGGAGATATTGACTGAGTGAACCACTTATTATATTGCCGGCAACCTGTCCGGCGAAGGCGAATAATACAGCTTTGCCTGCATCAATAGGCAGACTAATTCCCAATGCTTTTCCGAACTCCGGTGAGAAAGTAATTAATACCCCTACAACAAACCAAATTGGCATTCCAATCACAATGCTGGTGACATATTTTAATAAACGGGTTTTATTATTAAACAACATCAGGATATCTCCTCTCTTAATATTTTCCTTCTTAAGCTTTGTGAAGATGCCGGATTCAAAAACTTTTACACGCATAACCATCAGCAGTAGCCCAAGGCCGCCGCCAATAAAGTAAGACGCACGCCAATCAAAAAGCCAGGTCACCAGGTACGCAAGTAGCGCTCCAAAAACGCCCATGGTCGCCACGAGCGTTGTTCCATAACCCCGGATTTTATTGGGCAGAATTTCCGTCACTAAAGTAATGCCGACACCTAGTTCACCCGCAAGTCCAAAACCCGCTATAAATCGCAGCACTGCATATGCACCAATTGAGGTTACAAACCCGTTCCCGATATTTGCTAAAGAATAAATAAGTATGGAGCCAAACAATACGGAAAGGCGTCCTTTCTTATCTCCGAGTATGCCCCATACAATTCCTCCAATAAGCAAGCCGGCCATTTGCAAATTGAGCAGCATAATACCATCTTGCATAATGCTATCTCCGGAAAGATTTAATGACTGTAAACTGGGTACGCGTACAATGCTGAAAAGAAACAGGTCATACATATCCACCATATATCCCAATGCGGCAACCAATACAGGAATTCGTAAAAGTTCGCGGGTAATAGATCCGGAAGAATAATATTCCGATGTATCTCTTTTTGAATTTATCATTCGATTCTTCGTTGATTAATTTATTAATTGACGCAATACATTTTATAATATCTATTTACCCGGGAACCGTTTACTATTTTTTATTGCTTTACATGAGCACTTACCAATTTATAGATTTTACCATCCGCTTTGGTAGATACATACAGTTCGCCCTTACTGTCTCTTCCAAACCTCATTTCAACGCGGTCGCTTCCTGATAGTTTTATGAGGTTGGTGGGCACGCCTTTCACAGCAATATTCCATTTTTTAATGGTGGCCTGTTTTCCCAAAACGAGATCCTTCATATTCACATAAAATAATTTACCCGATCCGATATCCCCGAACAGGTATTTCCCTTTTAAAAGTGGTATGGCATTGCCGGTATATTCAAATCCACCGGTGATGGCCGTGCATTCATCATGGTCAAGTTGAGCAACGGGGTAGGTTACATGGTATATTGAATCATTCGAAGGCAAGGCATAGATTTTGCCGTCTTCGTTAAAAAAGCGTTCCTCGAAAGTCCCTTCCCTGATGGGCCATCCATAAAAATGGCCGGGTAGTACCTGGTTTATTGATTCAATATTAGTCTGCCCGATATTTACAGCAAGCAACTTTCCCGACTTACTCCAATTAAAACGATGTGGGTTTCTAAAACCGTAGGCATAAATTTCAGGGACAAAATTTTTCCCGTCTTGTTTGCTAAAAGGGTTTTGAGGAGGAATGCCGTACTTACCATTTTTACTGTTGTTCCCCGACGGGTCTATACGAATAATGGTGCCCCATATTCCTTTCGGAATTGTAGTCGCCAGCGGATGCCCGATTTCAGTGCTTCCGCCATCGCCTATACCTATGTAAAGCAGTCCGTAATCCTGGGCACCCGGCTTTGCCTCGCGATTAAACGTAATTTCCTGTACCCCGTGAATTCCTGTAGGCATGTCAATTCGTAATAACTCTCTTTCTTTTCCGGAAAAAGGAAAAGCAGCAGGATCGGTTTTCCATTCAGTCAACACCCATTGCAACACAACAGGGATGGAATCAGGGTAACTAAAATCGGCTTTTGCCGAGGCAGCCGGCTCGGTATGTGTTGTATAAAGAAGACCATTTTTTGTAAAGTCGGGGTGAAAAGCAAAGCTTCCGAAGCCTGTAGCTAAGCCCGGCTGGTCAATGAATTTTGGTTCCAGCTTTGCCATATCCATGTAAACCTTTGCCTCACCATTTTGTAGTTTATACAATTTGCCGCGAAGATCAAGTTCATAAAGATCTCCTGTTTTAGTTTCATAATCCAGCATGGTAATTCTCGCTAATGGCTTGTGATCAGAAGATGCGGGAATTTGAGTTACAGAATCTATATCCACCACCAGGTCAGAAGTTTTGATAGAATCCGGTATCGGATTTTTTATATAATCAGGGTCCTCTTTAACAGGTAAGCGTACTTGCTTTTTTTGGGTATTGACGTAGGCTAGAAGTGTATCAATTTCTGCAGATGATAAGTAATCAAATGAAGGCATGAGTGTCTTGTATTGTTTAAATAATTTTTGAGCTGTTGTATCGCCGGAGTCAATTACTTTTTTAGGATTGCTGATAAAATTTTTGAGCCAGACAACGGGTTGGACTTTGGTGATTCCTCCCAATTGAGGCCCGATCCCGTCCTGTAAAAAATTATGGCAACCACTGCATTTTGCAACAAAAGATTTCTCTCCTGTTGCGATGCTTAGAGCATCTGTAGAAATAGAGATATGATTCGCGGATTCCCCGGAATTGCAAGAGCTAAAGAAATACAAAAGGACAAGTGTTGCACCCGCGATGTTCAAAAAACCTTCTCTCATTTTTTTTAGTTTTTATTTTTTCTCATTGTTGTCAGGCTAAACGGGCTAAGGCCCCGCCGGTTACCGTTGCTGGTTTCATTAATCCCAAACTTACAGATGAAGTTAATGAAAAACGGCACTATAAGGGCTTCAGCCAAAACGAACGGGTGAATTCCAAATTGTCGCAAGGTTGCCAACCTTCAATAAGTTGGTTGGTAGGTTAAAAGCACCTATTTCTAAGGTTGGCAACCTTAACGCTATAGCGACATTCTGAAATGCGCCAAACGAACTAATTCAGCCAAACAACCATGATTTTTTTAGTTCAGTTAAATTTCAATAAAGTACCCTAACATCAATAATATTTTTTCCGTGTTTCAGTTCGTTGCGTTTTATAATCTTGGAATTGTTAATCCTCCATCTACCATTATCACCTGGCCGGTAGAATATGCGAAATCACCTTTGGCAAGTGATGCCACTACTTTTCCGACATCTTCGGGTTCCCCCCATCTTTTTTGAATGCACAATCCATCTTCAATTAGCTTGTCATATTTTTCTTTAACTCCTGAAGTCATGTCTGTTTTTATAATTCCCGGGCGTACTTCAAAAACAGGAATATTATATTCGCCCAGCCTTATTGCAAACAACTGTGTAGCCATACTAATACCAGCTTTGGAGAGGCAATATTCTCCGCGGTTCACGGAAGCAACTGTTGCCGACATGGAAGAAATATTTATGATACAGCCGTTGAATATTGCATCCATATTGCGTTGTTCTATCATCCAATTGGCAACGTGTTGTGTAAGAAAATAGGGGCCTTTTAAATTGATATCCATTACCTCATTAAAACTTTCTTCGGTGGCATTCAAAATATCCCTGCGTTCTTTAGGTGCGACTCCGGCATTGTTTACCAGTACATGAAGTTTGCCAAAATGGTCTTTTATCTCCTGCATCATTTGTGCCCGATCGTTGGAAGAAGCAACATTTCCGCGGCAATAAATAACATCACCTCCATAATTCTTTAATTCTTTTATTACCTCTTCTACGAGGTTTTCGGGCCGGGTTCCATTGATGGCGATGTCAAAATTATTTTGAGCAAGCTCCTTTGCAATTCCAAAACCGATGCCGCGGCTCCCCCCGGTGATTAAAGCAATTCGTCTCATTTTTTATATAAAAATTTTATAGTTGTCCGACTAAACTCGTGAAACTCTTACCAGCATTGATAAACCTCACCCCAACCTCCCGAAAAATCGGGACCGGCTCTCTCCAAAGGAGAGGGACTAAAAACCCTACTGGCAAATAGTTTCAAGTGATTTGATATTTTTTATTCGGACAATAGTGCAAAAATTTTATAGTTCCGGAATATCTACCCAGCACTTTTTCTCCCAGCTTTCAATTCCTTTTTCAGCAAGTTGTACTCCCTTTACACCCTCACGCATATCCCAGGGAAA
>JBDTOV010000276.1:0-6128 GCA_039933035.1 Ginsengibacter sp.
CAAATGGATTTGCAAATTTCAAAACAAAAGTTTATTGACACATGGGGGTCACTCGGCAGCGAATGGGGTATTAATAAATCGGTAGCGCAGGTACAGGCATTACTGTTAGTTTCTACTGAGCCCATTTCTACTGATCAGATCATGGAGGCGTTAACGATCTCCCGCGGCAATGCCAACATGAGCCTGCGGCAACTGATGGATTACGGAATTATTTACAAAAAAGTTGTGGCCGGCGAAAGGAAAGAATATTTCATTGCGGAAAAGGACATCTGGAAATGGGCGGTGAAAATTGCCATGATGCGCAAGCAGCGGGAGATAGAACCGGTAATGAGTGTATTGAATGAGTTGAAGGAAGAAACGAAGAAAGACAGAACAGCCGATGGTAAAGAGTTTTATAAAACCGTGGATGATATCCATGCTTTCACAGAGCAACTGAGTAGCCTCGCGGATAAAATTTTCAACTCTAACCGTGGTGAACTATTAATAAAACTGCTAAAAATAGTCATGTAAATGAACTACAATATAATTTCATATCTTATTTACGGATGTATCACCGTGTACATTATTTATTGGGTGGGAAAATTATTTTACCGCAACGGAAGAATATTTATCCTGCCGTTATTTCATCAGAATGAATCGATGACAGACACCACCAATAATATATTACTGGTTGCCTATTATTTATTCAACGTCGGTTATGCAGTAGTACAGTTTAGCCTGTGGGATAAGGTTACCGGTATTGAAACAATGATCGCATCCATTTCCATGAAAACAGGAGTGTTGGTTACTATTTTGGGTGTTACCCATTATGGTAATCTTTCTCTTATTTATTTTCTCTCTAAAAAAAATTACCAATCAATAACATCAAAAAATTATCAGCCATGAAAGATTTAATTGTCGTTGCTTACAGTATTTATTTGCCTATTGTTGTTTTACTAACTTTTTATGTAGCCAACCATCTTTTTAAAAACAGTATTGTTTACATGAAAGACATATTTAACGGCCGGCAGGAAATTGCAACGGCTACCAACACACTTTTTAAAATCGGGTTTTACCTGTTGAACCTGGGCTTCGCGTTATTCATTTTAAAAATTACTGATTTAACAGACACTCCCCAGTCAACTATCGAAGTGTTAAGCCGTAAAGTGGGTGGATTTAGTATTTACCTCGGCGTGATGCTTTTTGTAAATATGTATTTGTTCTTCAGGGGTAAAAATGTTTCCAGGCAAAAAAGAAACGAAGCGCAAATTCGTAACACATCCGGGCTGAACCTGCAAACAATTGCATGATGCAAAAGAAAATAGTAATTGCGGGAGGAACCGGTTTTATCGGAAGATACTTGCGAAAAAAATTTATTGAACAAGGCTACGAGGTTGTAATTATTTCAAGAGATGCCAAACAACTTAACTGGGATTGTGAACAAGAGCTCGTAAATGCATTGGAACATGCAGTAGCATTGATTAACCTGGCAGGAAAAAGTGTTGATTGCCGTTATAACGAAAAGAATAGATTGCTGATCCTGAGTTCCAGGGTGGAGACTACCAAAAAACTGCAAGCTCTTATTGACAAATGTAAATCGCCACCAAAGCTTTGGATTAATTCAGGTACAGCAACCATCTACCGGCATTCGGAAGATAAAGCGATGGATGAAACCACTGGTGAAATAGGTTCCGGGTTTTCTGTAGAAGTCGCCAAAGCATGGGAAAATGCATTCTTTGAAAAACCTGCCGCCAACACCAGGAAGGTTACACTAAGAATTGCGATCACCTTAGGTAAAAATGGGGGTGTGATGACTCCCTTCACTAACCTGGTAAAGTACGGCTTAGGGGGCCGCCAGGGAAACGGCAGGCAAATGTTCAGTTGGATTCACATCGAAGATCTCTTTGGAATTATTCAATTTGTGATGACCAATAAAAATATGCATGGTATATACAATGCTGCCGCACCCAACCCGGTAGCCAATCAAATTTTTATGGAAAAAATGCGTAGCATTTTGAAGCCACCGATTTATTTTCCTGCGCCAAAATTTCTTCTTAAAGTGGGCGCGTATTTCATCCATACCGAAACGGAACTGGTATTAAAAAGTCGTTGGGTGATACCTAAAAAACTATTGGATGCAGGTTTTGTATTTCAATACCCGGACCTTGAGAACGCTTTACAAAACATCCTGGAATAAACCGAGTCTGTTAAATCCTTACTTTATCTTCCTAATGCTCAATAGAAAAACGTACACATTGTTCTATTTATACCGGTATCGGTTACACGTAGATTTTTTGTAACGACCAGGTAGAAGAACTGATGCCAACATCACCGCCTTCGTTCAGGTATAAATTTCTTCACTAACAACATTCCTGCAAAAAAACCGCCTATGTGCGCTGCATAAGCAATACCGCTTGCTTCACTGCCGCCAAGATACCCGGTACCGCTTGCTACCTGTAGCAATATCCAAAAACCGAGAACGATAAATGCCGGCACCCTGATAAAAAATATGAGCAATAAAACCGTGACCCTCCTTGTTGGAAAAAGCAATAGATAACCACCCATTACGGCGGAGATAGCGCCTGATGCCCCGATGCTTGGCGTAAGAAGATTTTCCCCAAAAAGAAAACTGGAAAACACATGCGATAGCGATGCAATAACGCCGCATAACAGGTAAAAGAAAAAATAGCTGATATGCCCCATCTTATCTTCCAGGTTGTCACCGAATATCCAGAGATATAACATATTGCCGGCAAGGTGAGCAAGGCCTCCATGCAGGAACATAGAGGTAATTAACGTGAACCATACTGGCATGGGTGTAACACCCAGCCCGGGTAACACGATCTCCTGGCTGGTGGCAGGATCGTAAGCATTGGTAGCTGCGGTAACTAAATCATGGCCGGTCAATATTTCGCCGGGTACCGTTGCATAGCTATAAGTAAAACCTAAATTGTGCCCGAACGCCTGGTACACGATAAAAATATAGATGTTAATGGCGATGAAAAGATAATTTACAACTGGAAAGGTTTTCCTGTCTGAGTCATCATCAAATAATGGGATCATGGCATCTTTTTTAATTGCGGCATAATAATACAAAATATAGATTATACTGCATGGCCGCTTTCACTGCAATAAAAGATTTTGCTCCCGGATCATGGAAGGAATGGAATACCAGGCAACATTTGCATATTCCGGCTGCCTCGCGCACACTTATCCCTTTACCTTTAATTTTCGTTTGGCAGCATGTGTATTGTTACTTGATGTCGGATGAAGATCCGTATAAACCAACTTCAAATTGATATAATACCCCCCAATCTCTTCCTGGCTTTCCGGGGGATAGCTAAGTTTAACCAACTCCCGTTTTTTGGGGGACGTATCATAAGATATTACCAAATCCGTTGCTATTTCAGAAAAGGTGCTCAGTTTGGGTATTGAAGCCGGCAAAGCAGCGTTCACCATTAAAAAAGAGATTGACCTTTTTGAAAGTGAACTGGCCTGGAAAAAAGACATCAAAAAAGAAAAAGCTTTCATTAATACCATGGAAGCAATAAAAGCTTGTTTGTAGTTGTTGAAAGCAAAGAATTCCCTCTTTTGTGAAAGCAGGAAGGGGGGTACTTTTTTGCTTGTATTTTTGTCAATGGTAATCATCATACAATAGCAACTATATATGGTGGGCCTTAAAAAATAATGTGCTCACTGTGAAAGCATCATGTAAACACATAATAATGAACCAGCAGAGAATACTGGCGCTTAGCAGCAGCCGGGCTGGCGAAAGCGGTTATCTTGCCGAAGCCATCCCGCATATAAACATTTTATTGGGTAATCGTACGTTGCAAATTGCCTTCATTCCTTTTGCGGCAGTAAACAATGATTATGAAACCTACACGGCCACCGTATGCGAAGCGCTGCAATCCCTGCCCCACCGGGTAATTTCGGTGCTACCGGAAACAGCCGCTGAAACCATCAACAAGGCAGATGCCATAATGATTGGCGGTGGCAATAGTTTTAAATTGCTACACGATCTGCACGCCCTTCAATTACGCCAACTTATCCGCGACAAGGTACATAACGGCACGCCTTACATTGGTTGGAGTGCGGGATCCATCATGTTATCGCCGGGCCTTTTCACTACTAACGACATGCCCGTAATAGAGCCGGAAAGTTTCCAGGCGCTCGGGTTGTTTCCCTTTCAAATAAATCCTCATTATACCAATGCATTGCCGGCTGGTCACCGTGGAGAAACCCGCGACCAGCGCCTGCACGAATTTGTGCATCTTCATCCCCGACTCCCGGTACTGGGCCTCCCGGAAGGTACCGCAGTGCAATTACTCGATGGTGAACTCAGGATACTTGGTGAGCGGGGGGCATTTCTTTTTACCGCAGGCCCGGATGATACTATGAAGAAAAAAGAATTACGCGCGGGAGAAGCGCTTACTTACCTGATGGTGGGTTTGTAGCCGCAAGCATGCATCCAGTGTAAGATTTATCCGTGTTGATATTTAACAGCATAGCCTTCGTCACTCCGGATTATTTTGATCTTTAATTCGTAATGATGCCATTTCTTACAAGGCCCTTGCGCACAGACGAACATCTTAGTCTTGCCCTTACCTGGATTCGATTAATTATTTTTATTCTTTTGAGGAAGTGTTCTGATATAATTAACCAGTTCCCATCTCTGGCGTTTATTTAATGCTACCTTAAACTTGGGCATGGGAGTGTGTCCTGTGGAAATCATATAATACAAAGCACCATCTGTATCCTCTGGCTTCCACCCTGTAGTAAGGTCGGCTGGCCTTGGATCTACCGATGCTGAAGCCGGCCCATCTCCTTTCCCTGTTTTACCATGACAAGGAGCGCAATTGCTTATGAAAAGGGCACTGCCTTTTCTTATGGAAGCGGCATTCCTTGCTACGGGATTTTTCACCTTTGTTGCGCTTTCCGGAACAGTCCACGGCTTAGTTTGAGCCTTTATGGAATTTTGGACAGTTAATAACAATACAGCAATTGAGATGATATTTAAAAATTGAATTGAAAATCTTTTAGTATTCATAATAAAAATAATTAGCTTAAAAATATTCAATAAAGGTAGACTTCATTTTTATGCCGGGAAGAAATAAAACGCTTTGTCCGGCCGGGTTGAAGCCATCGATATTTTAGCCTTTGCTGGTCTGCCTGCTGTAATTTAAATTTTATAAAACAAAAGCCTGCCGCCGATGTTTGGTGTTCGTGCGGATGGTTTTGCGGCCCTGCATTCACCAACATCAGTTTAGGGCCACGCACCTGATTCTTTAAAGCCATCCAATGTGTAAGAAAGCTATACTCACCTTTTCCATCGTCATAAAATTTTGCTGATGAATATTTATATTGTTCGGGTAACTGCATAATCCTGCTGACACGGGGATATTATGAATATATTCCAACTTTTGTATAAATACTTCCCTCGTTCATAAATCTTCAGAAGGTTCCTTTGTATGGAACCTCTCTCATATCCGTCTTTAATTTTCCGGATGATGTGCAGGTAATTGCTCATAATGCAGAAAACATGTATCTCTACTCATTTTTTATTTACCATGAATTTCAAACTATCCATTATTAGATCTTTATACTTATCCTGTGTTGGAAGGTGCTGCCATTTTAATATAGTGGCCGTGAAATATTGGTTACAATGTATAATAATGGCAGATGAACTTTAGTATTGAAAATTCCAACATAACAAAAAGTTTGGTTTGTTTTGAGTTCGACGTTCTTTTCGTGTTGTTGGTGTTTACCCTGCCGAGAAGCCATCTGCACAAACACGGAACAACGGCAGTGTGTGCCTTTAAGATGCGAAAGGGAATTTTGGAGAACACCAACATGGGTGTGGCTTTGCGATGGGAGTTTTTTTTAGACGAAGACCGGCACGGGTATAAAGAAATGGCTTTGTTTATTTTGCCCAGATTTGAAAATAACCTAGATATCGCGGAACACGAAACCGTATCAGTTTTCACAATAAAATTGCTACAACTTATATCGACGATGGTTCAATGTTTTCTGTTTTATTAGGCCAAAGAACTACACATGCAAAACCTGGTGAAATGATAGAGATATCAGCGGGCGTAGGTTCATATTCTACCAGGGGTAATCCGCGAATAAAGATTAATGGAATAGCT
>JBDTOV010000277.1:0-6083 GCA_039933035.1 Ginsengibacter sp.
TTGTTGTTTCATTGTTGCAGTTTGTTCGTTTATAAAATTTGATTCCATCATTATTGAGTTAGTTTTTTTTCTATTTTGATATACAGCCGTTGTTGTCTTTTACTTTTATTTGATAAGGTATATTCGGAAGTAGTCCCGTGAATACACGTGTATTGGGACTCGTCTGAGCAAAAAAGTTGGTGCCGTCCACTGAAAACGTATAAGGGCTTGTTCCACTACTTGCCGACACGGTTATAGCGCCATCATTCGCGCCAAAGCAGGTAATATTTGTCTTGCTTGATACAGACGCACCGGGTATCGGAAAAGCAGAGACCACGACACTGCCCGTCATAGTATTTACACAGCCTCCATTTGTGCGAGTGGCCTCTATAGTGTAGGTCCCCGATGTGGCCTGGTTTCCAAATGATATAGCAGAACCTGTTCCGGCAATTGGGGAACCTGTATTAACACCGTTAATTTTGAGTTGATAATTTACCCCGGTTTCTGAATTAGAGCCCCCAACGACCGGCACCGTGCCACCCGAACAGTAACTTCCTCCCCCTGTAACGGTATAAGCTGTTGGAGTCTGACAGCCTTCAACTACAAAATCATCAATTCTATAACTTGTATTACTGCCTGTGCCTGCACCGGTAATAACGAGCCTGAAACTGAGATTTGAAGCCGCAGCAGAAGCGGGAAGTGTAACTGCTGTGCCACCATTAATTAATGCCCATGTGGTATTACTGGCGACATTTGTAAATGCCTGGGTATTCCAATTCGTTCCATCAGGGCTCCATTGAAAAACAGTTGTCCCCGGGAAACCCGTAAATAATCTTGCTCCCCATATCACTGTAATGTTGGAATAACCGATTGTTGATAAATTATTGCTAAACGTTAAAGTGCCACTTGCGGATGAATTTATAAAAGCAGCATTTGATCCACCTGATGCGCCAGGGTACCCCGTTGAATTTGAACTATTGTTGATAGTCCAGGTTGTGCCGCTCCAGCCTGCCGGAAAGGAATTCCCGGTTCCGAAATTTTGAGAGTAGACGGTTACCTGGCCGAAAACCTTGGCAGATGAAGTCAGTATAATTATCAAAAGCGGCAATCGCCTTCCCCTTCTATAATAACCGGAGAAATTTATAACCTTTATCACCTGCCGCATCTTAGTTTTAAACTCCATTATTCGTTAGTTCTGGTTAAAAAATTTATTTTGATATACATCCGTTTGCGTCTTTTACTTTTATTGTGTAAGGTGTATTTGGCAGCAGTCCCGTATATACCCTCAGATCGGTCCCGGTTGCGGCCTGGTAGCTGCCGCCGTTATCAACTGAAAATGTATATGGGCTTGTGCCGCCAGTAGCCGAAACTGTTATAGAACCATCGTTGGCACCGTTGCAGGAAATATTAGATTGGGCTGGAGCCGCGGAAACAGGTGTAGGTCTAATTGTAACCGTGGTTGTCGCGTCCACCGCCGGGCACCCATTACCCCCGGCAATTTGATAGTGAACGGTATAAGCGCCCGCCGTACTTGTTGAGGGATTGACAGCCCCCGTAGAAGCATTTATTGTTAAACCAGTAGGTGTAGCCGAAAAAGCTCCCCCCGTGGATCCGGAAATAGATGGTGTTGCAGATGTCACCGATTTACAAAAAGGTGTGCCTGTGTAAGAAATAGTTGCGGCGGGGCATGTATAAGTGATAACCACCTGGCCTACGCCACCGGTTCCTCCATTATTTCCAGAACCAAATCCTCCATTTTGCCTGCCGCCGCCGCCGCCGCCACCTGGTGCATTTCCAGAACCACCGGCACCATTGCCAGTTATAAAAGCGCCACCATTTCCACCAACAAATGGCGTATTATTTGGATTACCTGCTCCCCCAGCGCCTGTTACAGCATTTCCACCTGCCGCTCCATTTCCATTATTGCCGGCACCGCCACCACCGCCCGCACCATTCCCATTAGCAGCCCCGCCTGCACCTCCATTAAAATTACCGCCAGTACTGGCTGTCCCTGCGCTGCCGTTTCCCGCGTTTCCATATCCACCGCCTCCGCCTCCGTTTGCAGAAACGGTTCCAGCAACCCCCGTAACTGTAGTTGTTCCGCCTGTCCCACCTGCATTCCCATTACCTGCAGTTCCACCTGCGCCTGTCGTGATAGTAAATGTATTTCCTGGGGTAACTGATAAAGTAGCCGTTTTATAAGCTCCGCCGCCGCCCCCCCCTCCAGCGCCATTTCCAAAAAACCCCGAATTCGCTGCACCACCACCACCTCCGCCGCCCCAGACTTCCACCTTAATGGATGTTACACCAGCCGGAACAGTCCATGGGCTTGAAGGATTAAGTACCTGGCCCTGGCCAAAACCCTGCATCCCAAAAAATAAGGCAGTTATTAATAAAACTGTCAACAGGCCATATTTTTTAATGAATGGTATTAATGCTTTCATGGTAGTTATCTTTTTTGTTTCCAATTTTTTTATCATCTCATGTTTATCGTTATTCATTGCACCGATTTTGATTCACATCCTATATTATCTTTCACTCTTATCTTAAAAGGGCTATTCGGTGCCAGCCCGGTAAATAACCTGGTATTGCCGCTGCTTGGCGACAAATAGTTTGCTCCGTTGTCAATTGAAAAAGTATAAGGGCTTACGCCACCGCTTGCTGAAACCGTGATGGTACCGTCATTGGCGCTATAACATGTTATGTTCGTCTGGCCTGTTACCGAAGCGACCGGCTGTGCGCAATAGGTCGCATACGTCGTCCAGTTTTCTGTGGACGCTGATCCTCCTGACCACGATGTGGGAAAGGCGCCATAAGACTGAATAATGGCGTTGCCCGATCCTATTGAACCTGCTGTATAGGAAGGGCCACTGGTTGTGGTATTCCATTGCCATGCGAGCCAATATGTTCCTGCCGTTAGTGATAATATTGAAGGAGTGCCCGCGCTTATGTTTACCGTGGTTAGTTTTGGCTGCCCGGCAGCGGTAATTGATATATCACCGCTTTCCCATTGTTTGGCTGAAGGGGCTGTCCCACTTCCATTGTCAGAATAGATTGCGAGACGGGCATTACCCGCAGCATGTGTATAAAAATTCATTGAGCTGAAGGCTGTATTGACCGGCAAGGTTGCTTTGGTAGCTTTTGCGTAGCCTTGAATGCCAACCCCCAAAAAGGCGATGTGATCCTGGTTACCGGCAGCAAGGTTGCTGAGGCCTGTGGGGTTATTGGGAAAGGTTGTTCCATAAGTAAGCCCTAATGCCTTCCTGACATAGCCCGCTACACCGGTGCTCTTCGTTATATAATTTGCGCTGGCACTTCCTGAATTCATATTATACGCCAACCAGTAGTTTCCAGCCGGAAGGAACGTATTAGGGATTGTAATGGTAGAAAGCGTATTTGCAGTTACCGACGCTGCCACTTCTGTAAACAACTTAGTTCCTGGAACCCCGCTATTGTCACTGTAAATAGTTACACTGATCGTTCCGTTTGCGCTTCCATACGTTCTGATGGAAATAGCAGTAAGAGGAACGGTTGTTGTAATGGGGTTGAATATGATAAAATTTCCTGCATTGTTACTAAGTTCGGAGAGCGTGTTCCCAATTGTCGTTTGGGGATATGCATTAGTGCCAGGTGTTGTAATACCCAAATTCTGAGCTGATGACATCAGCACAATCCCAAAGAATAGGATGGTAAATAATATATGGATAAATCTCTTCATTTCATTTCTTTTCGCGTCCTCTTTCGGAGTAATTTTTGTTTTCTTTTATCTTTTTATTTGATCAAATTTTTATTGAACGGATTTCGATTCGCACCCGTTGCCATCTTTTACCCGCGGCTTATAGGCGCCGGGTGAGAGGTTAGTAAATGTGTTACTGCCCTGGTAACTTACTCCGTTGTTTACAGAGAAAGTGTAGGGGATAACACCGCTACTGCCCGTAATAGTTATCTGGCCATCATTTGCATTAAAGCAATTAATATTATTTCCGGTGGCAGTGGCTATAACCGTCGCCGCTTCGGTAATAGTTGCAGTTGCTGTTGCTGAAATTCCTATAGTGTTTTCAGTAACTGTTGCTAAATAAGCACCCGCCGAAAGGTTAGTCGCTGTTTGCGTAGTTTGTATAGGAGCAGTGTTCCAGCTATATGCGTATGGTGTTCCGCCACCAGTAGCAGTTACGGTGGCAGCACCAGTTGATTTTCCATTGCAGAGCACATTTGTTTGCCCGGTAATGCTGGCGGATATATTAGTAACCGCATTTCCTGCTATGCCGGTAATTTCTGTAAATGAAGAAGAAGCCTTGCGAACCCTTATCCAATCTATAGTTGTTGATGTGGCCGCAACTTCGGTCACACTGATACTTATAAATCTTATATCCGGAGTAGTATATGTTGCTGTATTTGATTGCACTACGCCCATAGCGGGGTAGGTAAAAGTTTTCCAGTTGTAGGCGGAGCCATCAGTGATCTGCCATTGGCTCAGGTAGTCCGTATTCCTGGTCACAGTTGCCCCAAAAGCACCATTCCAAAAAACTTGTGCGCTATTTTGGGCTCCAGTACCGCTGAAAAAATAACCATTGTCAAAACCAAGTGGATTTCCTCCTCCTGGGGCGTTAGTTGCATAAAACCTGTTGCGGTTATATTTAGCTTCCTGGTGTTTTGTTTCAACAACAAAAGACGTGGAAACTGGTGCAAAGGCAGCTGCGTTTGATAACGATACTGTTCCTGTGTTGGTGAGGGACAAAGTAACATTAGTACCTGATTGAATAACTGTTCCTGTGCTTGTAACCGTTGACCATGTTGCACTAAGAGGCGATGTAAAATCATCAAAAAAACTAAATGTGGTGGCTCCATTACTGGCTGCAGGTGCCGCGGCATTTCCGTAATACATATAAACCGCGTTTACACTGCTTGTAAATACTTTTACCCATATAGTTGATGTTCCTGCATTATTCCAGGTCTCAATCCAGTAGTTGCACACGTTATTATTGATATCGTAAAATCTTAAATCATTTCCTGTTGCATTCATATTGGTGTATTGCCCTGTGGTAAGCGTAACCTTCACCTGGAAGTCTGCTAAAGGTGTGGCTGCACTTAAAGTGATCTTACGACAAAATCCCCATGCAGCGCCGGGGCCTGTAACCGTTGCATAAGTAAATTGAGAAAACGAGAGAACTATTATCACCATAAGTACCGTGACCGGATAAACAAGATGGAGCTTTGGTTTTGTATTATATTGCTTGCGGCAGTTTCCTTCATGCGACGGGGATTCACCTATACTAAAAGCAGTACTGAATAAAGCAACAAAGTTTTTAAAGTAAGTTTTGTATAAGTTCATTTTCATGCAGTCGGTGGTTTGGCTCTCAATAGTTTTTATTGCTCTGTTTCCAAAAATTCCCTTCGCTTTTTTTGTCACACATTTCCCGTAATGGTGTTGGTTGACATAGTCCCGGGATAAACATTTTATCATCATGGGTCACGTACCGTGGGAATATTAAAATACCGGGATGCCAGTTTTCACTGCATATGATTATTCTTTGAAGCACGTCACTAATCGCCAGAGTAATAAGCGGCACGTAGTAACACGGACGTAGATTTATACACATAATAAATGGCATATTTTAATATAAAAAAATCAACAACAATGGAGGTATGAAACTTTGTGATTCATAAAATGAATTGGAAGTATGTTCGTTGTTATTTGGGGGTTATTTAAGCATTTTTTTCAGCCAGCGTGATTTACCAGAAGCTAATTAATTAGTAAAAAGCCTGTGATTATAATATGGCTCGAATTAGTTTTGGTTTTCAACGAAGGATTGACAAGTGGATAAAGAGTGTATCTCTAAAAAGATCTTAAATGCAGAGGATGGTGGAGAATAGTTAGGCGTGTAATATAGGTAAAAATTTTATTTAACAAAACGTTTTTTGAATTTAATTTTTTTAAGTAAACCCGGGGGAATTCCCCCGGGTTAGGTTTGAAAAACAGGACGATTCTATTGATTCTTTTCGCATACATTCCTCATCAATCATTATCATAGTTAGATGTTAAAAAATGTGCTCCCTTAGTACAACACATTAATATTTTTGGTACTGCCATCGGGTTTGGTAAC
>JBDTOV010000278.1:0-6078 GCA_039933035.1 Ginsengibacter sp.
TTTTTTTGTATGCTCACATTTTCGCAGGCCGTTAGTTGTATTGATATTTTATTAGCGCCGGGTTTCAAAAAGTGGTTTTGATTAATTACATTGTTGCTGAATACCAGGCCACCAGTACTTCTCGCTTTAAGCAAGGGTACGTCGTAAACATTAAAAACATTATTTACTATCCGGATGTTACGGTGCACATAATACCCTTGTGCCAACATCCGGTTTTCAGGAGCGATGGCAATTATGTAATTATCCGGTGCCTGATTATAAGCACAATATTCAAAAACATTATTACGAATCAAAACGTCCTGGACGCGGCCGGATTCAAACCAAGAATTACAGTCATCGGCAATTAAAATGGCGTGCATCCCTGTTCTGTAAAAAGTGTTCCCTTCTATTAAAACCTTTCCTGAGGTAGTTATTAATAGTCCCCGTGTATTGGTATGTTCAAACCTATTGTTCTTAATTAGTACCGAAGGGTTTTTTGAAAGATTTCCCACACAATCCCCTTCCTGAATGCGTAGAGGTACCTGTCGGTCCAATTGCAATTCAATTTCTTTTTTTGAAATCATTTTAGAAGACATGACTACTGCAGTTGCAAATGGTATCAGCGTTTGGTGATTTACAAACTCAATAGAATCGCCCTGGTCAAACGTATTAAAGCCCCACGTTTGCGGATGCATGAACTTTAGTATTACCTTATCACTATCGGAGCCGGTTATTCGAAGATACGTTCCGTGTACATTGATGGGATCATCATGTGAACCGGAAGCCAGGCAATCTTCTATTTTTATAAAACCATAGCAGCCTGAGAAATGGAAACAATCAGCGAAAGCAGCAACGACCCTGCCGGAACCGGGACGTGGCGCCACACTTACTTTTTTGATATCAATGTTTTCTGAAAGCTGGCTTACAATGCCAAGACCGTGTATGTAATAAAATTTAAGGTTTTCAAAAGTCACATTGTGAGAACGGTTATTAAAAACGCCCACTTCGTCGCGGTAAGGATCGCGAATAGTGAGTATATCACCCTCGTTAAAATTGGCGGCGGAAAAATCACCTGAAAATTTTATTTTAAACTTAGATATTTCCAGTGTATTACTTTCCGCAAACGGCTTCCAATTGGTATAATACATTATTTCTTTTGCGGGGACATATCCTATTACAAACGGGTTATGGGTCTTCCAGCCCTCGCCATACCATATCAGTTTGTTATGATTATTTTGTTTTTCAATCGCATACCATGAATCACGATGCACATCGGCAACCACTCCTGTTTTTGTTTTGGAAACTATTGTCATCTCTGACATGGTAGGCCTTTCAAAATCGAATTGCAAATCTTTCACTTTAAAATTATGGCAATGATCTATTGCCATTAGCATCATTTTTCCATGATACACCAATAAAGTATTATTTCCTTCCAACGTGATATTGGATACATTTTCGAACAACATCCCGATTGTCTTCTCTTTGGATACACTATCATCTTCCGTAGCATTGGAAATGTAATATTCCCTGCGCTCAGCACCTTCCGGCCAAATATCTATTCTTCCACCAGGAAAGCGAATGATAAAGCTATCTGATCCGTTCGCATCATTAATAGCCCGGACTATTGCAAGGGAAGCGTTTTTGTAAGAATTGGAAACGACTCCATAATCAGAAAGGTTGATTATTTTCTGGGAAAAAACAGGCGTAACACTCATCAGCATCATAGTGATGCCGACAATTATTGTATTACATTGCTGCAACCATTTACATTCCATTTTCATGAACCCTGCTTTCAATTTATCCAACAAAAGGTTTAATTGATTCCATGAAACAAAACATTGGCAGGAATCATTTCTTTTTTTCCTGCACCATTTTGCCAGGAAACTTTTAACTCATTACCACCACCGGTATCAAAATAAACAACCTTAATTTTATGGTATCCTTTCTTCAGGGCCGCTCTGCCGGACGCTTCCGTACCGCCATGTTCACCGTCATTATCTACCACTTCATCGTCATCGATAAATAATTTACTGCCATCATCAGAGTATGTAAAGAAATTATATATCGCCTCTTTGCTTATTTTAATATATCCATCAAATTGCAATGCATACCTGTCTTCCCGCTGCTTTACTTTTTCGGATATAGTACCCGTGACCCCTTCTTTTTTTACGGGTGAAGTTTGAATAGATTCCAAATCGATCGGTCCTTCGGGTTCATAATATTTCCATGAAATGCCCGTCTCCGGACTTTTTACCTTAGTTGCCTTTAGCCACGGAAAGCTTTTTACTTCAGCAGACGCCACATCGCTGGACACAGCGTTTGGCAACGAGGAGATCGCTTTTACAACAGATGAATTATTTATGGAAAATGGTTTCGTGTAAAATGATGAATTGCTGTTGGGTTCGCTTCCATCTAATGTGTAGCGGATTTCTCCACCATCCTTATTGGAAAGGGCAATAAGAGGATGAAAAGAACCATTGGGATAAGATACTTCGATCAATGGCTTATGCGCAAATTTTCCATAATCCAATATTTTCACCACGAAGGCGTAAGGCGCTTTTATTTTATTGGGATCATAACCGGGCAATGAAACTACTACGTCATTCCCCTGCTGTTTCCACGAAAGATTTTCTTTTGTTGACAAAAAATTAATGGCGGTTCCTTCGGGTAAGGTGATATCTTTTAAAACTATTTTTTTATCGTCCGGGTATTTTGGAAAGATGGCATACAAGGAATTACTCGTTGGGTTATAGGTATAAAAAATTTCTTTTACGGCATAGCCGGGGACCGGGTCAACAGTGATCTTCAACAGCAAGTCATTATCACCCTTCTTAGGTTTGTACTTCCTGTTCCCTTCGCTCCATTGTGAAGATGTTTTCCACCGCACCGTATTGTAGATTGCTTCTGAATTGATGTTCATCCAATCCCCGATTTGCAATAAACGTTCCTGCATGATGGGCGGTATTTTACCGTGTGCATCAGGACCTATATCTAATAAAAAATTTCCGCCACGACTTACTTTATCTATTAATTGCAGCACCAGTGATTGAGCAGAATTATAATCCCAGGCATCCTCCGCACGATTGTATCCATAACTGGCTCCCATGCCGCGGCTCTCTTCCCAGGGATGATCTTCGAAATCAAGATCGGGCTGGTATTCCGGCGTGTACACGCCACCGTGATGAAAGCGAACACCGCTTCCCCACCTGTCATAAGTTACCACCTTGTTTTTAACCGGGCTTTCATTATACAGCCATGCAAGAAACTCCTGCGACTTCCAGGTTGATGCCGGTGCATCCCATTCTCCGTCTGTCCAGAAAACATCAGGTTGATACGTATTGATGAGTTCTTTCATTTGTGGCCACATATGTTGACTCACATACTTATCCCTGTCACTTAACCATAAAGGGTCGTACCATTCATACAAAGAATAATACATGCCGGCATGAACAGAAGTTTTACGAAGCGCTTTAAAAAGATCGCCTAATAAATCCCGGTGCGGACCCGCGGATACTGCGTTCCATGGAAAACCCCAATCCCTGTCGGCCTCTTTGCTGGGCCACAAACAAAATCCATCGTGATGTTTTGAGGTAAGCACTACATACCTGGCGCCGGACGTTTCAATTAATTGCGCCCATGCATCGGGATTAAATAATTCCGCATGAAAATTTTTAACCAGGTCATAATAAGAACGGTCACCGAAATTTTCGTGCTGGTATAGTATTCTGGCCGAATCACCACTTCTCAAACCATTTTGATACCATTCGGCATACTGGCCCTTTGAAGAATATCCCGGAACAGAATACACGCCCCAATGAATAAATATCCCAAACTTAGCATTGGTGTACCATTGCGGTACCGGCCGGGTATCAAGCGACTCCCATGAAGGTTTGTATTGAGCAAAATTTTCTTTAGAAAAAAAGAAGCTAATGCCTAGAAATAACATGCTAAAAAGAAGGGATTTTTTAATTTTCATTTTTGAAGCGTTTGAAATGGAAAGTTATCATACATAGAATAATTATAGTTGAACACGATTATCTTTTTAATACGGGATGTTAGCATTTTGCTCTTTTGATACAGATGCATGGTATCTTTTACCAATATGCTATCACCAACTATTACCGGACTTATTTTCAAAATTGAATAATAGAGTATTACTAAGTCAGAATATCCTGAAATTTATATTTACGGCTCATGAGCTAATGTAAACAATTCTTTATTGTATGTTTATAACGCGTACCTTAAATAAAAATCTAGCAATTGCAATTAATAATGCGGTCTGCTTTTTGGAGCGTCACAAGTTGATGCTTGCACCGACAGATACTCTATGCTATGGACCTGGTGATGCAGGTTCTATCCATCGGGGACTCATAAAGAGATTTGCTTTATAAAAATAATTATCCTACATTCATCCTTTAATCGATTGGTCCTGTATCTCCTGGAGACACAATCTCTTTTCCACATCTTTCTTATTATATAACCTTAAACAAACAATTATGAAAATTGCTTTTGCAGCATTGATGATATTTTTAATGGCGTGTAATGGAACCGGTAACAAGGAAACAATCAGTATGACCGGGGCATATAAAATGTTATCGGTAAGGGTTAAATCAGACAGTACGGATACAACCTACACCAATTCGAACCAGCTAAAGATTTATACCGGTGAATACATGATGTATGCCAACATCAATTCGCCCGATTCCGTCAGCGGCTTTGGAATTGGCTCCTACACGGTGGATAAGGACACAGTGACTGAAAATGTAATCTACAATGCAAACGATTCTGTCAGCAATGACAACCCGGGAACCTTTAAACTTAAAGTTGATAAAACAGATAAAGGATACAAGCAGTTGATCACGGGAATGGAGATGACCCCCGGGCAAAAATTTGACCTTAATGAATCCTATGAATCAGTGGGAACAGGTGATAGTACCGCTTTGGACGGGGCCTGGAAGATGGTGAAAACATATTGGGTAAAAGGCACAGATACCTCTTACTCTACTGGCACCGAGTTCAAGACCTACTTTTCCGGCTATGTTATTTGGGGCCATACCTATAAAGATTCTTTAAATAAAACCCATACCGGAATTGGCTTTGGAAAATTTACGTTGACAGGAAATAAAGTGAAAGAATCTATGTCGGCTTCCACTTATTCAGAAGTGCGGGGACATGATTTCGATATAGATATCGAAATGTCCGGGAGTGATGGATTTACACAAACCATGAATAATGCTGATAGCTCCAGGAGCGTTGAAATGTATGAAAGGCTAAAAAAATAACCAAATGACCACTTGAATACAAACAGGTTCCTGGTCTGCAAACAGGAACCTGTTTTTTGATTTCTGGAGCGTCACAAACTAACGCTCAACAGCCGCGCGTCTTATAACTTAAATTTGCATTTGGGCGTCACCTTTGGAACATCCTGCTACGGACAATTTTCAATAAATTTTCTCTAATGAATATCCAGGAACTCATAACTATTGACAGTGACATTTTAGGCGGTCAGCCAGTTTTGAAAGGAACGCGAGTTCCCGTTGAAAGTTTGTTTGATCATTTAAAAGCGGGCGTATCTATGGACGAATTTTTAGATGATTTCCCTACGGTATCCAGGGAGCAAGCAGTTTCATTGCTGGGCATAGCCAATAAGTTGCTGACATCAAAAAAAGTTGCTGAATTATATATTACTGTTGCCTGACAAAAATTTACCAAAACGATTAAATCTTGATTTTCCAGAAATGTATCCTCATTTTGACTCCTGGTTAGTGATTACCGGGTACGGTATGTCATATCCTTTCACGGCATGCCAGATGATGCGGTTAAAAACATCATCGTCGATACGGTCTGCATCATCAAGGTCCTGCTCCAGTGATTTCTTTGCCCAATATAATTGAGCGCCTAATAAATTATCCAGCGAAGGGTTTAAGCGATCAAGAGGAATCGTATTTTTTACAAAAGTATATGGAGTGAAATCCGGCTGATTGGTAAAACAATCCAGCATGGGTTCAGCCGTAAGATCGAGTTGATTCATTGGCGGAATTCCGAGGATATTCTCCATCGTCCGCACCATATTTATTTGTGAATAGTAAGTTGACAAAA
>JBDTOV010000279.1:0-5986 GCA_039933035.1 Ginsengibacter sp.
GAAAACTTCAAAAAGAAATTAAGCACAGTTGATACAAGGTAGTAGGTAATTAAAGTAGAAGCAAAATTTGTAGAAGTTAGAATTAATAAGCGAAGCATTTTTCAGACTTCGAACGAAGGGGTTAATTGAATCAAAAAACAAAAAAATCTGTTATTACAAGTCCTGATTTGGCTGGAATGGCATGCCAGAACTGTTTAGAAATTGTATGCGTAATCACCTGAAAAATCTTTTTGCGAGAATTTTTCAATGAAATTATTTTATGGCCCGGTCCTAATTAAGAAAAACTCCTGAGCTGGTGTTCTTTCCGTACAGGTATTCTGGTGAGAGCTGGTAGGTTTTCCTTTCAGAAATATCCCATCCGTCGTATCCTGTATCTACATCTTTTGAATTTAAAGCATCCAAATTGCGAAAAAATGACGACAGCGTTATGTCTTTAATATTTATATATCCCCACGCCTGCATGATGTCGATTGTATTATTTAGTATTTCATTGCGAAATCTTTCCATGTTTTGTGGAGAAAATCGGGTTGATCCTATACCCGCTGTTTGATAAAGTTTATCACCACTTGTAGGAAAGTTTCGCATACTGACAGCATTCGCACCCAATGCACACAGTTTTAATACGTCAAATGCTGAATAGATTTCGGATGCTGCGATTATTTTAATTTCTTTAGAAAGGCCGAATTGCTCAAGAGTTTTTGAAACAAAAAGCAACGCTTCAAACAAAGGCATACCAGGATTGGCGGGCATATTCAACAAAATATTCTCTTTACCATAACCTTCTACTACAATAAAGTCGGGTATTATAAGTGTCTTACAAAAGGCATAACACATTTCACGAAATTCCTTTTTATCGGTAATGTAAAAGCTTATTCCGACAGGCTTTTTATCCGAGAGTTGTCTTAACGAGTCCAGAAATATCACCATACTTTCTGCATTGCTAAATGCAGTATGATTAACGTCTGAACTTGCTTGTTGCCAATTGTTTGTTTGTTTTGAATAAGAAATTTTTCTCGCAGAAATATTAGCTCTATTATTAAACGCTGATAATTTCAATTCAATCATTTTCACATTTGGCCTTACTGCATTTACTTTAAAAGCTTCAGCGTTAAATTTAAAATTGTAGTCTCTGCAGCCAGCATAGTCTGACCCGATCCTCCATATCGAATCGTTGATAAATAACCCGTCGTTCAGCCTTTGCATCATGTCCTGCGTATAATTATTGTTTCCAGATAATACAATTTGTTTAGGCATGTATTGAATGTTTTGATCTGCACTTACAGATTCAAAACAAATTATGCTAGAAAGATATGGCTGAGTACAATAGCTATTGCCAAATAACACTTTTAATCCGTCGGACTTATTCCCGCGAGGGAAAATTGACTGATCCTTCTCTTTGAGTTTAAAATTACTATCACTTATTTTTCTACTCTTAGTTGCTTTTTGGGCAATTATTCTTTCATAATAAATCGCAAAGACTAATACCGGAATTGACAATAGCAACAACCAATAAAAATCCTGATGATTAATATAAGCGACTTTTATAATTATTACGTTTATTACTACAGACATTAACAGGAGGCCACGTCTAAACCAAAAAGTCTTTTTATTTGGAAGCATGTTGACAGAATTTAAATTTTAGAAAATAGAACTGGTTTGTCTCCTGGTAAGTAGTTTTGTTTTATTTCTTCTCAGGATTTCCTGCAAAATATTTACCGACTGTGAAACAGATTTTTGATATGCTCCCGTACTTTTTTTTGCAAAATGATCATAACCTGGTACCACCAGTCTTATCTCACATAATTTATTTTCGGGGTTTTTACTTTCTCCTTTTCGCAATACCACATTCGCACGAATAATACTATCATATTGCCTGAATAATTTACTTACTTTATTTTTTATAAATGTCTCCAAAGCCTTGCCTGTACTAAAATCAACAGATTTAATAATGATTTTCATGACGTTGTATTTGAGAGTGAAAAATATTGTAAACCAGGAATTTTCAGTTTATCCTTTTCCTTTTCTCAAAATTAAACTGCGGGTATTAGAGTGAGATTAAGAACAGATTAGAAAGCAGTTAAAATATTATTTGTGCCGTACATTTTCAGCGATGGGAAGCCGCATTGAAACGATTGTTCCTTTTCCAACAGCGGAGATAACTTTTATTTCGCCTTTGTGCATTTTAATAATTCGGTAAACTAAAGGCAATCCTACACCAAAACCGCTAATAGTCTTACTGTCTTCAGTTCTGTAAAATGGCTGAAATATATTCTTTAAATCATTTTCAGAAATGCCTTTTCCCTGGTCTTCTATAGAAATAATTATTTCTTTTGACTCAACTGATAATTTTATTGTAGCGAGATGATTAATCGAATATTTACATGCATTGGTAACAACATTTTTTATAGCCGTAAATAATAATTCGGAATTACCAAACACCAATAATCTTTCTGCATTTTCGGGCAATTGTTCAAACTCCAGCTTCACAGAATATTCGTTATTCATTTTTGTAATTTCACCGGGAAGTTGCATCAGGATTTCATCAATTCTTATTGAATTGATTTCGATTCCTCCTTTAATACCCCAGCCGGTTGCAAACTCCAATAAAGTTTGCGTGAGTTTAGCCAAATTGCGTACATCCTGGTAAACGGATTGCATCACGCCACGGTACTCCTTAGCCTCCCTGATTCTTTGCAATGATACTTCCAATTGGCTGGAAATAGAGGTTAGCGGCGTTGATAATTCATGCGACGCAGAAGAAATAAAACGCCGTTGTAACTCAAAACTTTGCTGCAGACGGTTTAATAATTCATTTAAAGTTTCGGCGAGGTAGTTCCATTCATCCTTTACATTTCCGGCTTTAATTCTATGCTCCAGGTTTTGGGCAGAAATTTCATTTACGTCATCAGCAATTTTCCTGATTGGCTTTAACAATATCTTCGAAATAAAATATCCAGACGTAAACGCAATTAAATTGCCGCCGATGAAACTTAACAGTAAAATAATTTTAAGGTGGGTCAGATTTCTTTTCCCTTCTTCATCAAATGCAGCCGCCAGTATCACCGGGCGGCTGCTATCCTTAATATCGTAATAAGCTATGGCTTCCCTGTTCCCAACAGTAAAAAAATACTTTTTATCCATTCTCGCATTATTCAATAGGACATCAGTGACATGTAAAGTATCATTTTGAACATCACTATTGGCATATATCCTTTCATTACCGGAATTGTACACCTGGATGGTTTTATTTTTCATTGGTATTTCGGTGATTGAATCAATCTTCTTTATCAACTCCTGGTTAAAGGTTTGGGGTCTGTTAAGCATATTAGCTGTAGTTACAACGTGATTGGTTAAATGCGCTTTAACATTCTCTAACCTGATGCTATAAAAAAAATAATAGATAAAGCCACAAAATAATGCAAGCAATACACTCATTATAAAACTAAACAATAATGTTATTTTAATTCTTACATGCATCAGGAGTCCTTTAAAATATATCCCATACCTACGTAAGTCTGTATTAGTTTTTGTTCAAAATGTTTGTCCACTTTATTACGGAGATAGCTTATGTAAACATCAATTACATTGGTGTTGGTTTCAAAGTCAATGTCCCACACATTAATCGCAATATCTACTCTTGAAACAATCCTGTTTTTATTACGAAGCAGGTATTCCAATAGCTGAAATTCTTTTGCTGTGAGATTAATTACTCCGGCACTTCTTTTCACCTCCTTACTATCAAGATTCATTTCCAGGTCGGCCGCCTTAAGAATATTTCCAATTGGAAGGTTTTTTCCTGTCGTTCGTTTCAGGAGGGATTTGATTTTAAGAAGCAGTTCTTTAAATTCAAAAGGCTTAATCATATAATCATCTGCACCTGATTCATAGCCTTCAATTTTATCATTCAAAGCGCTCATTGAGGTAAGCATAAGAACAGGAATATGCTGATTTTGATCACGAATTAATTTGCAAAGGTCATACCCATTTATTCCGGGAAGATTTATATCAAGAACAATCAGATCAAAATCATTGGCACGAAATAAATGATAACCTAATTTACCGTCATACGCAACTTCCACGTTAAAGCCAACTTCATCAAGCCCATACTTAAGCGTATCGGCAATTTTTTTTTCGTCTTCAACAATTAATATTTTCTGTTCCATACATGTAAAATGATTTTTTCGTTAAGCAATTTACTTCTTATCATTTTATATCAGAAAAATCAACCCGATTCTAATCACATTCTAATGTTTCCCTAATGCCAGATTAAGAACCAGAAGATAATTTTGAGGAAGCAAAAAAGACTAAAAAAATTGATATGAATACGATACAACCCACCAGAACGAAAAGCCCCGTTGATCAGGAAAGATATTTTAATACCGCAATTTCACAAAAAAGTCGTGTTGATTTTAGCGCAGGAGAAATGGAAAATATTGAGAATAACCATGAAATTTATGTAAATGAGGAGGTTTTGAAAAAGTTGTATGAACCATTTAATGTATTCAAAATAATTTCCCGTGACGACTTTCAAAAATGGGATATTGATTTTCTGATAGAATTCATCGTTAAAACGCATCATGAGTTTGCAAAGAATAATGCTGTTATTATTTATTCCCTGGCGCAAAAAGTTGCTTATCGTCACTGTGAGAATCACCCGGAATTGCTAACGCTCACTGAAGCAATCTTTTTGTTCTTTCACGATTTATTAAATGAAATGAGGCAAGAAGAATTTTTTTTCGCTTACATCAGGCAAGTAGCAAAAGAGAAAAGACACCGGCAAACACCCGACAACACTGATTCAAAAGTTTTGACAGATACCCTAAAATTGTTGCAAAATGACCAGGAAAAGGCATTGAATTATCTGAAAGTTATCCGCCAGATAACCGGTAATTATAGAATACCGTCCGATGCTTGTCATTCCTATAGGTCCCTGCTTGAAAAGTTGAAAAAATTTGAAGAATACCTGAACATTCATTTTCACCTCGAGAAAGATATTTTATTTCTAAAGGTTTCAGCCTTTGATCATAAAACTACAAAGCGAAATAAAAATATTGAAGTACGCAGGCAATGATGTATAAAAAATTGCATATAAACCAGGTTAAGAAAATTATATAAAAGAGTTGATTGAATTTCTGAACGAACAATTGAGCTCTTTTTATTATTAAAAAATATTGCGGTTTATTGTAGCCTTTTCTTCATTATCTAACTCTAATGATCACAAACAAAAATTAAAACAATCATGAAAAGCAATAGTCTGTTTAAAGTATTGGTGACCAGCGCAATTGCCTGTATAATTATATTTTCAACACCCGCCCTTGCCCAGGAAAACATCAAACTTTCAAATGCTGATGTGGCTTCCGTTATGGTTTTGGCTAATCAACTATATATTGAATACTCAGCTATAGCGCAGCAAAAAACAAAAAATGTCGATATTCTAAAATTTGCAAAAAAAATTGCGGAAGACCACAAAATTATAAAGGATCATGTTGTGGCTGTAGTCCATAAAATAAAAGTGGCTCCAAGAAACAATGTGGTAAGTCAAAAACTATGGGAAGATGCAGTCCAGGCAAAGATAATGTTGCGGTCTACATCTGGTAATGCTTTCAACAAAGCGTACATTGATAACGAAGTTGCTTATCACAAAACTGTAATAGACACTTTAGAAAATACTTTAATTCCTAACGTAGAAAATCAAGAATTACATGCGCTGTTGCAAAATATTGTTCCCACTTTAAAAGCTCAATTGAAGGATGCTATAGAGATGCGAAACAAAATATCATGAAAATAACAAACTATTAAAGTAGAAAAAATAAAACTAGTGGTATGCTCGGGCAATTTGAAAAATTAACAGTGGAGCAACGGGTACAATTATTAAATGCCGCCCTTTTGTATCGATACTTGCATCTTGTTCTATAATAAAGTAAACAAAATTCAAAAAGCTGATGCTATTAAGTTAGCACATCTGGAGACACAGCAGGAGGATAAA
>JBDTOV010000280.1:0-5974 GCA_039933035.1 Ginsengibacter sp.
TTTCATTGAAAAGCCATTCGATCTTCCTTTGTTTGAGAAGAAAATAAAAAATCTTTTGGAAGGTAACGTTAGGGCTTAAACGAAACTGTGGTAGACTGTCAGATTGTAAATATCGAAAACATCGTGAGCTTTTAGCTATCATGGTCATTGCCCAGCCGGTCTCCACTAAAATGTTCATCTGGACGTGTCTCCTCAAAAAGGAAATTTTCTTTGATCGAGGTACAGAAACCATAGATGTCTTTTTCAAAATTCAGTTTCATGCTTCATTATTTCTGCTGAAGTATCACTTCAAAAATAATAATTCCATTAATGCACAAGCAAAAGTAAACTTTGAAAAAATAGGGTGGGAACTTCAATACTGAACATCCCTCGGGCACTTGTGAATTGGGTATAAATCGATACAATTAGATAATTGCGTGAGTCAACTTCCATGCATCATTAAAGGAAAATAAAGACTGCCGTTATACGTAATTAATATACACAACAGACCCATTTATGGAAATATCAAATCGTGTAAGCGTAATATCATTTCGAATATTCCCTAAAATAATTTTTCGGGTACATTTGATGTTTACTGTCTCTTCCCAAACAGTAAGATTCAACGATGATACAAGGAAGTAGGAAAAAATTTCTAAATTATCTCAATATTTACGTTTGTTGTTTAGTGTTAGTTTATTATTTGTCAATTCTTGCATAGTAAAATAAATGATGCTGTTAAACCTGGTAAAAAGTAAATCATTCTTGCACGCAGCGATGTCGCGTAATGAATACTTTACCTTGCAATAGGTTGCATTATATATTGTTATCAGCATTATGCGTAAAGATTAAATTTAAAAAATGAAAAAACATTTCTTTGTTCTTGGTTTTCTTTTTCTTTGTTTCCACCAGGAATCAAAAGCACAAAAAATCGTAGGCTCGTCCACGATAAACCAAAATGTAGCTCAAGACCCTGCTAACGATTTCATGCATCCACCCGAAAGTGCAAAGCCCGGTGTGTTGTGGATGTGGATGGGTTGCAATATTTCCAAAGTAGGCATTACCAAAGACCTCGAAGCATTAAAAGCAGAAGGTTTCAACCGAACAACCATGTTCAGCCTGGCAGATATTACAACGCCCTGGGCCGGCGTGATAAAAAATAGTCCCACACCTGGAATTATTGCGTGGACTGAACCCTGGTGGAAGATGGTACGCTTTGCAGCGGAAGAATCCAAACGTCTCGGAATGGATTTCGGTATTTTTAACGGACCCGGCTATGAAGCAAGTGGCGGTGCCTGGATAACACCTCAATATTCGATGCAGGAAATTTGCTGGTCTGATACAATGGTTAAAGGTGCGAATACCATCAGCATGAATTTAAACAGGGCGCATGTTAATCTCCGTGGTCATACACCTTACCCGATCTACAATGGCAAAACAGGCCTGGTTGAAATTCCGGAAGTGGAAGCAAGGGATACTTTTTATCGTGATGTTGCTGTTATTGCCGTTCCTGCAACAGGTATAATTTCAAAAGATAGTGTGCTGGATATAACTAAATACATGCAACCCGATGGCCATTTGGCATGGGATGCGCCTGTGGGTAACTGGAGCATTTATCGCTTTGGTCACACCACTTCAGGTACCTACATGCAACCTGCCCAATGGCAGGCAGCAGGGTTAGAATGTGATAAAATGAGTGAAGCAGCAGTGGGCTTTCACATGGATTATATTATAGGTGAAATACAAAAACATTTGGGCGATTTAATAGGAACTGGTTTTACCCATGTACATTTCGACAGTTATGAAGCAGGCACACCCACATGGACGCCGAAGATGCGGGAAGAATTTTTAATGAGACGCGGTTATGATTTGATAACCTACCTTCCAATGTTCTCCGGCAGAATGGTTGGTGGTAAAAAAGATTCTTTACAATTTGCCGCTGACTTTGATGCAACCATCAAAGATTTATACCGTGATGTATATTTTAAAACAATCTCAGAAAAACTGAAAGCCGCACATCTTACTTTTTTATGCGAACCTTATGGCGGTCCATGGCGGATGGATGATGTAATGCCACTGGTACCAGGAGTAATGACTGAATTCTGGACAAACGATGGCAAATATTCTCCTTATGAATTATTACCAACAGTAGCAGCTTTGCGAAGATCGGGTCAGAATATTATTGAAGCCGAAGCTTTCACAGGCGATCCTGCAGATAGCAAATGGAATGAAACACCCGAATGGCTAAAACCCATTGGTGATGCGGCTTTTTGTGATGGTGTCAACCGTTTTGTGTTACATCGTTTTGTTGAGCAGGCTTTTGATGACCGTTATAGACCCGGCGCTACTATGGGGCGCTGGGGCACACATTTCGATCGCACACAAACCTGGTGGAAACCTGCAAAGGCAATGGTAACCTATTGGCAGCGATGCCAGGCACTATTACAATGGGGACATATTGCAAACCCTATCGAAAATGATTTTAAAGCAGCAACGAACGACAGCATCACCATAAAGCATATTCATCGCAGTATGGGCAATACTGATATTTATTTTGTTGCCAATACAAGCCGCAATAAAGGCATTGCAGCATGTACTTTTAAAGTAACTGGCATGCAGCCCGAGTTATGGGATCCGGTTACCGCTGACATGTGCTTGCTGCCAAACTTTACAGATGAGAATGGCTTTACTTCTATCCGGTTGGATTTTGATAAAGCTCAAAGTTTCTTTATTGTGTTTCGTAAGCCAATCACTAAACAACTTTCTGTTGACCATAAAAACTTTCCTTCTCTAAAAACGGTATCAGTATTAAATGGCGCATGGAAAGTACAGTTTGACAATGCGTGGGGCGGCCCTGCAAAACCCGTAACGTTTGACACCTTGCAGGACTGGAAAAACAATACCATTACCGGTATAAAATATTTCAGTGGTACCGCAGTGTATACAAAAAGCTTTGATCTTCCTAAGGTTGATAAAAGCAATACAACTTTATGTCTTGATTTAGGCGAAGTAAAAAACATAGCGCACATATATGTGAATGCCAAAGATCTTGGTATTGTCTGGACGGCCCCCTGGCATGTAAAAATTCCGGTGGGTTTATTAAAAGACAAAAGCAATAAACTTGTAATTGAAGTAACTAACGTATGGGCCAACCGCTTAATAGGCGACGAACAGGAGCCTGCAGATTGCGAATGGATTCCCGGCTATATAAGCGGCGGTTATTCATTAAAAGAATTTCCTGATTGGTTTCTTAAAAAAGAACCACGCCCTTCAAAGGGCAGGTATTGTTTTACCACATGGAATTATTTTACAAAAGATTCGTCATTGAGCTCGTCAGGCTTATTAGGGCCTGTCCGCTTGTTGAAAGAAGTAAATTAAACCAACATATTTGCAGACATTAAATAGATGCCATAACGCTGAGTATTTATTGATTGCTTTTGTCCCTTTTCCCGGATCAAAATAAATATTTACACGCAATAATTTACCATTTCCCACCTCAATCCACTCAACACAACCCGGGAAACTACATTACCTAAAGGAGCAATAGCGTGCAAAGCGTAGATGTCGCGTTGCCGACATGGAAGTGGGCGGTGGGGTCACCGCCCACGGCAGCCATACCCTTCATTAAAAAGGAGATTCAAAGTAGTTAAGCCGGTGCTGGCTATGAATAATTATAATAATCTTTTATCTTTCTATTATACTTTTTTAATCATTCAGTTAAATATATATAGTTATGCCACTTCATTAGAGCTTCAGTACTTAAATTGAATTTTCATTCATTCGAATGCATACATTTTTTTATTATATGAGATGCCATTTGCTTTCTGTTATGGCATTATTGCAAGTAATAAAAATTCAAGCACAGCACAATAAGAATTCAATAGAGTCAATTCCGCCGCAAGGAAACGGAATGAAGCAACACGATTTTTTATATGCCGGCGAATGGCAGAATTCATCATTTAAAGACCAGCAAATGTTTATTGTGAAAGATGGCAAAATTGTGTGGAGTTACACCATGCCCTGGGAAGGTGAATATGGTGATACAACATTGCTTTCAAATGGTGATATTTTATTTTCACACTTTCATGGTGCCAGTGAAGTAACGCCAAATAAAAAGATTGTTTGGAATTATGATGCGCCTGCAAACTGCGAGATACATACCTGCCAGCCATTGGGCAACGATAAGGTATTTATGATGCTGAACATGGTGCCTGCCAAAGCGATCATCATGAATAAGAAAGAAAATGCTATCGTAAAAGAACTAACTATACCTACCGGCGGAACCGCTACTCATGGCATGTTTCGTCATTGCCGTTATACAAAAGAAGGAACATTCTTAATGGCACACATGGATATGGGTAAAGTGATTGAATACGATTCCACAGGCAAAGCAATATGGTCTGTTGATGCACCGTCCGCATGGGCTGCCATAAGATTAAAAAACGGTAATACTTTAATAAGCGGCAATCAAAATGGGTATGTGCGTGAAGTAAATAAAAAAGGTAAAATAGTTTGGGAGTTTACAAAAGAGGATGCAGAAAAGCAGGGTGTAAAAATTTATACCGTGCAACAGGTTGAAAGGCTTGCAAACGGTAACACGGTTATTACGAACTGGAACGGTGGCAATTTGAGCAAAGGGGAAGAAGATCATTTGGCACAGATAGTAGAAGTAACACCGAATAAAAAAATTGTGTGGGTTTTATCGCAGTGGAACAATCCAAATCTTAACCGCGCAAGCGGCATACAAATATTAGGTGAAAAAGGTATTGTAGAAAATGGAGATTTGGAAAGATAATTGTGGGAAACTAAATCGATAAGATTAAAAGTTGTAAACACTGTAAAATTTATAAAAATTAAGTATGGTTAAGATCAGATTACATTCATTTTTGTTTGTGGCACTCACGCTTGTAATTATTATATCATCATGCAATGATAAAGAAGAAGTACCAGCTATAAACAATGGTGGCCTGATATTACCTGCCGGATTTTCATCAACCATTGTTGCCGATTCATTGGGCAAGACGAGGCACCTTGTGGTAACGGCGCAACATGATATTTATGTTCGGCTGGCGCAGGCAAAAAATGGAAAAGGCACTTTGTTATTGCACGAAGAGAATGGTAAAGCAAAAGTCATGTACAGCTTTGGTAATTATGGCGGCACCGGCGTTTATCTTTCAAAAGATTATTTATATACTGCTTCTGATTCTGAAATTTTCAGGTATAAAGTTGATGGCGATAATCATGTACCAGACACAGCGCATCCCGAAAGAATTGTAACAGGGCTTGTAGATGGTGACGAGCATAACACAAAATCCATCATGATGGATAGCGATAATAATTTGTACATACCGATTGGTTGTCCGTCCAACTCATGCCAGGAACATGACAGGCAAAAAGGCTCTATGGGGATGCCCGGTTGTCCTTTATTGAAAACCGCCGGTGGTGTATGGATGTTTAAGCCTGATAAAAAAGATCAGACATATACTGATGGTGTCCGATACGCAACAGGCTTACGCAATGTGGTGGGCGTTGCATGGAATTATCAAAGTAATAAACTATTTGTAATGCAACATGGAAGAGACCAATTGAATACCATCTTTCCCGCTCTATATAGTGCAAAACAAAATGCACAATTGCCGGCAGAATGTATGTATGCTTTAACGAATGGCGCCAATGCAGGCTGGCCTTATATTTATTATGATCCTTTCAAAAAAGAAAAAATATTAATGCCGGAATACGGCGGCGATGGTAAAAAGACATTAGACAGCAATTTTATTGACCCTGTTGCTGCATATCCTGCGCATATGGCACCTAATGATTTATTATTTTATACCGGTGAACTGTTTCCGTCAAAATATAAAAACGGCGCATTCATTGCATTTCATGGATCGTGGAATCGTTCGCCTGAACCGCAGGCTGGGTATTTTGTAGTGTTCCAGCCTTTTAAAAACGGAATGCCTGACGGTGACTGGGAAGTATTTGCTGATGGTTTTTCAGG
>JBDTOV010000281.1:0-5950 GCA_039933035.1 Ginsengibacter sp.
GCAAATTTAAATCTTTTCAAGAGTAAATTATAGTTTGATTTGAATCAGGCATTTTGAACAGAACTCCCGTAAAAAGACAGTGGGATTACCTCATGAAATGCTTGCCATATATTCCTGCAGCATAATGGTGGCCGCAATTTCATCTACGGTTCTTTTATTGCGACGGTCTTTTTTCTTCATCCCCATATCAACCATAGCCTGCTTCGCCATTTTGGAAGTAAATCTTTCATCCACCGTCTTTATGGGAATTTGCGGAAACTCTTTAGCAAGTTTCAGAATAGCAGCTTTTACAAGCGGCGTTGCGTGTGTATCCGAATCATCAAGGTTTTTTGGCTCACCAATAACAATTAATTCTACAGGCTGCAGCAGAAAATAGTTTTTCAAAAAAGAAATCAATTCATTTGAATTTACGGTAGTTAATCCCGTAGCAATAATTTGCAATGGGTCTGTAACGGCTATGCCTGTCCGCTTTAAACCATAATCTATGCAAAGAATTCTTGCCATGAAAATTTACTTCTATGTGCTGCTGTAAAATTGATTGGTTTACGAATGAATTTTATAAAAAATATCGATCAAAACAAACATAGAAAAGACTACGGAAGCGATACCATTTGATGTAAAAAAAGCCCTGTTCACCCTGCTCAGATCTTTTGGTTTTACCAATGTATGCTGGTAAATAAGAAAGTACCCGAATATGGCCGTTCCAACCCAATAGAACCAGCTAAAATGACCAACTATTCCGGCGATAAATATAGCTGCAAATGACAAGATATGCATGTACCCGCTTACCAGCAAAGCCTTCTTCACCCCAAGCCAGGATGGGATGGAACGTAAATTATTTGCCTTGTCAAATGCTTCATCCTGGAGCGCATATATAATATCAAAACCACTTACCCAACAGATAACGGACAGTGAAAACAACACCGGCACGAGAGCAAATTTTCCGGTAACTGCAATGTATGCGCCGATAGGAGCCAGGCTTAGCCCCAGGCCCAGCACGAGGTGGCATAAGGAAGTAAACCTTTTTGTAAAGCTGTAAAAAAGAATAACAAACAAGGCAACGGGAGCCAATACAAGGCAAAGGGCATTTATAAAATAGGTAGTTACCAGGAATGCGAAACAACTGGTTGCGACAAATATCATTGCATTTCTTTTGCTGATAATTCCGGCAGGTATTTCTCTAACAGCAGTCCTTGGATTTACTGCATCAAATCCGGCATCGAGCCACCGGTTAAAAGCCATTGCGGCGCTACGCGCAAACACCATGCAAAGCAATACTAATATTAACAGTTCCCACCAGGGCTTGTATGTTTCAAAATTTACAGCCCTGAGACCGAGAAAAAAACCAATTAAAGCAAAAGGCATTGCAAATACTGTATGGGCAAATGTTACAAGTGATAGATAATTTTTAACGGACTTCACCATATGTAAATAATAAAATTAAATCTTCTAAAATGATTTTGTTTTTACAGCTTCCCACAAAACAATACCGGCAGCTACCGAAATATTGAGAGAATGCTTCATTCCAAATTGGGGAATTTCAACGCAACCATCGCATAAAGAAATGGTTTCCTGGTCCACCCCGGAAACTTCATTACCAAAAATAAAAGCAATTTTTTCTAAGGTAAGCTCAGAAAATTTCTCCAATGAAATGCTGTCGGCAACCTGCTCTACTGCAAATATGCTATACTGATTTTGCTTCAATTGCTCAATAGCCATTTTTGTATTTTCAAAATAATTCCATTCCACCGAATCCTGGGCTCCCAAAGCTGTTTTTGAAATTTCTTTATGAGGAGGTTTGGCCGTGTAACCACTTATATACACCGCTTTAATTAAAAATGCATCCGCGGTGCGAAATACGCTGCCTACATTGTAAGCGCTCCTTATATTTTCCAACACGGCAATCACGGGAATTTTTTCTGAACGCCTGAATTCATCAACAGATTTCCGGTTAAGCTCCTCCATACTCAGTTTTCTCATCAAAAGGCTATTAATTTGCAAAAGTACTTTAATTCGTTAACTGGGCGCATTTCAGATTGTCGCTATACGTTTAAGGTTGCCAACCTTGGAGATAGGTGCTTTTAAATTAAAACAAGCTTATTGAAGGTTGGCAACCTTGCGACAATTTGGAATCCACCCCGCTAACTGGTTAATTGGTTTATTCGCCAACTGGTTTACCAGTTAATCAGTAAGTTCGTTTTAAGTATTCAAAATATTTTTTTCATTGTAATAAAAATAACGCGTTCATTTCTCATTCCTCTTTATCGGAGGGTTTGGGGTGCGACGTAAAGAAATGGCAAAAGAAGACACTCCTTTAATGAAACAGCACAATGCCATCAAAGCGAAATATCCTGATGCCATATTGCTATTCCGCGTGGGAGATTTTTATGAGACTTTCGGCCAGGATGCTATCACCGCATCTCGCATACTGGGCATTACGCTCACGAAGCGCAGCAGTACATCAGCGACGGCGCCTGAACTCGCTGGTTTTCCCCATCATGCATTGGACACTTATTTGCACAAGCTGGTAAAGGCTGGTTTCCGGGTTGCTATTTGTGATCAGTTAGAAGATCCGAAACTGGTAAAAGGAATTGTGAAAAGAGGGGTCACGGAATTAATAACTCCCGGGGTGGCAACAAATGATAAACTACTGGAACATAACAACAATAATTTTTTGTGCGGCATTTATCTTACTACTGATAAAACGGGAATTTCTTTTTTGGATATTTCCACCGGGGAATTTTTTATTGCGGAAGGTGATAAAGAATATGCTGATAAATTATTGCAGGGATTGAATCCCGCGGAAGTGATTTTTCAGCGAAACCAGCAGAAAGATTTTAAGAATTTTTTTGGTAGTAAATTTTATACGTATTCCCTGGATGAATGGATTTTCACAGAGCAATATGCCAAAGACAGTCTGCTGAAACATTTTGGAACACAAAGCCTGAAAGGCTTTGGTGTGGAAGATCTGCCTGCCGGTATCATTGCCGCTGGCGCCATCTTACATTATTTAAAAGATACAGAACATCCGAATCTTCAACATATAACGTCTTTACAAAGGATTGATAAGGCGGACCACCTTTGGATGGACAGGTTTACCATAAGAAACCTTGAGTTGCTGGGTGGAGTGGAAAGCAATAATTCATTGTTAAAAGTACTGGACAATACAGTTTCTCCGATGGGAGCGAGGCTCCTGAAACGGTGGTTGGTAATGCCCCTTACAGAAATACATTCAATTGAAGAGAGACAGCAACTGGTGGAATATTTTATCAAATCACCGGAAGAAAGAAATAAAATTGGCCATTGTATAAAGCAAGCCGGTGACATTGAACGACTGGTAAGTAAAATACCTTTAAAAAAAATAAATCCACGCGAAGTTTTACAAATAAGCAAAGGCTTAAAACTCGTAAACCAGGTAAAGGAGCTATGCGATGTATCTTCCAACGAATACCTGAAAAGACTGGGCGATTCATTAAATCCGTGCAGGTACATCAGCGATAAAATTTGTAAGGAAATTATAGAAAATCCCCCGGTGGCTGCTTCCAAAGGGAACATTATTGCCGCAGGGGTAGATGCAGCACTTGATGATCTGAAAGATATTGTTACTAACGGCAAAGGTCACCTGCTGAAATTGCAGCAACAGGAAAGTGCAAACACCGGTATATCATCTTTAAAAATTGGATTCAATAATGTGTTTGGCTATTATCTTGAAGTGACCAATACCCATAAAGATAAGGTGCCGGAAACCTGGATAAGAAAACAAACGCTTACCAACGCTGAAAGATATATCACGCCGGAACTTAAAGAATATGAAGAGAAAATTATGGGTGCCGAAGACAAAATACTTCAGCAGGAAATCCAGATTTTTGAACATTTATTAAATGAATTGCAGGACTATATTGCGCCCATGCAATTGAACGGGCATGTATTGGCAGTGTTGGATTGTCTCGTATGTTTTGCCAACAATGCATTACAATTTACCTACAAAAGGCCCCTAATGCATGATGGATACGAGATAGCATTAAAAAACAGCCGGCATCCTGTGATAGAAAGAAATTTACCGCAAGGTGAAAGCTATATCCCCAATGATATATTTTTAGATCCTCAAACCCAACAGATCATTATTTTAACCGGGCCTAATATGAGCGGAAAGAGCGCTATCCTGCGGCAGACCGCTTTAATAACGCTGATGGCTCACATGGGAAGTTTTGTTCCTGCAGATGAAGCAAGAATTCCTTTGACCGATAAAATTTTCACGAGGGTGGGGGCTAATGATAACCTGAGCAGTGGCGAAAGTACTTTCATGGTGGAAATGAATGAGACGGCAAGCATTATCAATAATATTACTGCAAGAAGCCTCATTTTATTAGATGAAATCGGTCGTGGAACGTCCACGTATGATGGCATTTCCATAGCCTGGAGCATCGTTGAGCATTTACAAAAATCTGCGTTTATGCCTAAAACGTTATTCGCCACGCATTACCATGAACTGAATGAATTGGAGAATAAGTTTGACCGTATCAGGAATTTACATATAACGCACAAGGAAGCCGGTAACAAAATTATTTTTTTGAGAAAGCTTGCTACAGGCGGAAGTACACATAGTTTTGGTATTCATGTAGCTAAAATGGCGGGTATGCCGCCTTCGCTCATCGAAAGAGCGAACGAGATATTAAAGCAATTAGAGTCAAAATATGTTGATGATGTATCAATTGCCGACACGCCGTCTCCGAAAACAAATAAGAGTATTAAAGAAAATCTCAGGCAGCTTGTCGCACCACAATTACAATTAAGCATTTTTGACGCACACTCTCAAGCCTTTGGAGACATACGGAAAATTTTGGAAGCTGTTGATATCAATCGTTTGACTCCTGTGGAAGCTTTGCTCAAATTGCAGGAAATAAAGAGTATGGTGAAGTAGCAGCCGGCATCGCGATAGCGGTCAGGCTGCGTCAATTATTTATAAAAAAAAATCGATAAAAAGAAATAGTTTTTTTTTATATAAAATCAAAATAATGAAAGGAGTAAATTATATTACTGATGAGCAGGGGAAAAAAACTGCTGTTATAATAAGCTTTAAAAATTATAAGGAAGAAATTGAAGATTTCCTGGATGGCCTGGAAGCGCAGAGCAGGCTGGATGAACCTTTAGTGAATTTTGAAAAGGCGGTTACAAAAATTTTAAAAACCAAATCTGGCAATGGCAAAATATCAGCTAAGAATGAAAAAATCGGCTGAGAAAGAACCAGGTAAGTCTTCCGCTTGAAATAATTCTATTAATAAAGGATCGTATTGTTGAGTTAAGTAATGATCCATATCCGGCAGGTTATAAGAAATTAAAAGGATTTAAAAATTTATTCCGCATTTGCAGCGGCGCTTATCGAATAATTTATTCAATTCAACATCATGAACTTATCATTGAGATTCTAAAAATTACTCATTGGAAAGATGCTTATTAAATAAGATCGGTTTTTATCGGGTACCATTCTTCCACTTATTTTTTCCCCTGATTACGCCACATTAAATAAAATTTATTTATACTCATATAAAATATAACCCCACGGCTCCATACTAAATACATGGGTATCATTTACCCTTTCCCTAACTCCAGAAAACACATTTAAGGGATTGCCGAAAACGGGATTATCATTAATAGTAAACTGTTGCGGCTGGTTTGATAAATTTAAAATCACGGCGATTTTATGACCCGCTTTTTCTCTCACATACGCTAAGATGGCCATATCATTTCCGGTTGCCAGTTTTTTATAAGAAGCATCAGCGGCTAATGCCGGATTCTTTCTGCGTAAATGAAGTAAGGTTCCGTAAAAAGGGGCCATTTCGTACTTATCCCAAATGATAGGATCTTTCGTAAAAAATTTCAATCTTCTTTTGTTGGGTATCTCCTGTCCGCTGTACATTAATGGAACACTTTGATACATTGTTTGGGTAAA
>JBDTOV010000282.1:0-5949 GCA_039933035.1 Ginsengibacter sp.
TTATAGGATTTACTTTAATAAGAATTACGATTGAAGTATTACTGAAACCGCCTGAAGTGACGGTTCTCCTGTACCACGTTGTTTGGGTGAGTGCTCCGGGTGTATAATCCTTTGTATTATTGGTTCCGGGGGCAGCCGAAAATCCACTGCCGCCACTTGTTACACTGCTTTCCCATAAATAGACATACACCCCATCCCCGCCGGCAGGTACACTTCCTATGATCGTTCCGGGTAGATTGCCTGCACAAATAGGTGCTGTATAGCTTGCTGCAATATAAAATCTTTTGACGGTACCGTAACAGGGATCGCCAAAAATAGCGGTTGTTACTGGAATAGTTGCCGAATTATTACCCAGCAGGTAGCCCTCAGCTACCGATTGACTTGTAAGTGCATGACAGCTCCCAAGGATGAAATAAGGACTGATACCCGTTGGGGTACCATAGCTGGCAAAACCTACCCTGGTAAACACCATGCCTGCAGGTGCCGTTAACACGGCGTTGCCAAGATATTGTGCCGTGGTAAAGATGGTTCCCTGCACACCATTTGTATAATCAGTAGTATTGTTCACTACCGGATATTTTATTATTATGGTTACCGGCTTGATATCATAACATCCGGTTGAAGCTAAAGTACCCTTAATATAGTAAGTACCTTCTGTTGCTGTAGCCGGGGTAGCATAAGACATTGTGGCTGCTGCATCTGTCCAGTAGGTATAAGTAAGCCCTGGGCTACTTCCTGCTGTAACGGCCGGATTGGTTAAATCAACCGTTGAAGGGAATATGACTGCGGCCGGATTGGTGGTTACCACTGTGACGGCTGGATTAACAGTGATGGTGGCGACATTAGATTCTGCTGCGCCGATCCAGTCGGTTTTACAGTCCATACGGGCCAAACGTTTAAAATAAGTGGTAACTGTCAAGGCTGCAGGTGTATAGCTGGCACTAGTATCTGCAGGCACTACATCGGTAAATGTAATGTTGTCCGTACTCGATTGCCATTTGTATTGCAGGGGTCCAAATTGTCCTGCAGGCAAGGAAGCTACGAGTTCAGCGGGGATGGTACCCATACAGATGGCAGGCACCGCAGTAATGGTCCCTCCGTCTGTTGGATTCATACAACTAGAAATCCCAAGGACAAAATCACTTCCTGTAAAATCTGTAAAGTTACTGGTTGAAGTGATGCTACCGGTGGTAGCAGCAGTTCCTGTTCCTCCCAAATTAATCCAATTACCAGCGCCATCGGCTTTTGCAATTCTTAATTTGGAATTGTTTGTTCCCACACCATCATCGGTCGAATAATTCAGGGTCACTGTGGCTGTGCTTACATTCGCGCCTGCGCTTTTAGTAATCGTATAATACCTGGTGGCTGAAACAGATTCCAAAGACCCTGGAAGCGCGTTGGCAGGTACCGGAGGATTCTTCATTTCTGCAGTATAAATAGTAAGAGTCGGTGCATCCTGGGTAAGGGTCAAGATCACCGGTCGGCCTACGGTTCCTTTCCCAACGGGGAAAACCATCGTTGTAAGGGTAGTTGTTGCCACCTCGAAGGCAACCGGTCCATCGGTAAAACCGGTAGCGCCTGCACCCGAAATGGTGCCGCCCGGTATTATGGTCAATAAATTTCCACCCGAAATGATCTTACCTGTACCGAAGAATGTCAGGGAGTTTGCCTTGATGGATGAGGCCAGGGTGAGGGGTTGTCCGTTAATTACAAAATTGAAATAATTGGTCATGTTATCCAATCCTACTGCGGGAACCTGTCCGCTTAAATCAATTGAATGTGGATAATTTGAAGAAAAGACAACACTGTTATAACTAACACCTGAATAGGAAGGATTGCTATAATTTCCAAATGTCGAACCTGACAAGACGTTGAGATCTTTCTGAATATTCAATGTTGCCGCACCCCTGCTATCATTAACACCCGGGGCTGTTGCAATGAAAAACTGACCCCCGTTTTGTACCGTTAAATTATTAAAATAGGTGGATGTACTACCTGTGGGCGGTGGCTGTATGGAGGTGAAACCAACAACTTTAGAATTGGCTCCATCAACAACAACATTCCCAACAGACTTCCCCTGATCGGAATACATATACACGTTGTATGAATTACTGTTCAGAACAGTCAGGTTGCCAAAAGTATAGTACATGTCTTTATTAAGCGGGTAAGACATTCCGTTGATGTTGAGGAATGCATCAGTTGCCTGGTTGGGGCAATTCCAGACCATACTTGAAATAACGGACATGCCAGGTGCTATAGGTGCTGCAGAAACAACACCAGTCACAAGGATTTCTGAACTTGCATAATATGTGGTAGCAGTATATCCAAAATTACCATCCAACCCAATAATTCCACCATCCTGCGCATGTTCATAAACTCCATATACATATAAACCGCCAGTACCAGTTGGATTATCAAGTGTTGATTTATTCACTAACGTAGCTCCGGCTTTAATTGTGAATGAGCTTTGCACATGAAGGATGCCTTCGTTGGTTAATGTGCAACCGGTTGAAAGGGATACAGGTACATCCATAGTAACTTCATCCACATTACGGACAAGAATGGTTCCGGCTACACCTGTGGGAGCCGAAGAAGGAACCCAAGCTGTGCCGTCCCACCCTTCCCAGGTCAATGGATCGCTCCAATTGCCGGGACCCACGGAACGGAAATCAGTGAAGATGGATACAGCTGTAAAATTTTGAAGTGTTAAGTTTCCAGCTACATTGGTAAATGCCAGGTTAACAGGCGTAAAGTTATAATATTGCAATGAAGGGGTAATGGTTCCGGTCCATCCGCCGGGAACATAAATAGAATAGGTTCCGTTTGCTGCGGAAACCGTGGTTTTAGCAATTCCGTCAAACCAACTCAGTGTTGCACCGGCAACACCGGCATTCCCTGAAATAATTCTGTTTAAAAAACCGAGGGCGAATACATTGTTTGTAGGACTTGCCAGGGATAAAGATGCAGTTAAAGCGGTAGATGTAACCGAAGTGATTACACCCGCATCAGGCGCTGATCCGACACCGCCCAGGTCCGTCCAGGTGGTGGCGCCATCTCTTACAATTCGTAAAAGGGAATTGTTTGCCCCAACAGCGTCATCAATATCATATTTAAAAGTAAGGTTGCAATTTGAAGTTAATCCTGCAACGTTGGTTCTGGCAATAGTATAATACCTTACTGCAGAAACAGAGGCCAAAGTAACAGGCAAAGTTAATGTCGGTGGTGCAGCATTGATCATCTCGAGGTTGTAGGTTACCAGGTTCGCGCGATTGTGACCGACTTTAAATATGACAGGGCGTCCAACAGAACCCTTTCCCAGGGGGACATTGATATTTTTGGGTATACCTACACCTGTGGTAACCTGTAAGGTCAGCGGACCATCAATATACGCGGTAGCGCTGCCTCCTATAATACTACCAAGATAATTGATAGTAAGCGTGTTCATTGAGGTGGTGGTAACTATCCCGTCAAGCTTTAAAGTTTTTACCTGGGTAGCTCCACTCATCGTGAGGGTTTGACCAGCCTGGACAGTAGCAATAGCGGTAGGGCTATTAGGAATTGCGACAGCAGGGGCCCAAGTGACTCCATTATAAACTTCCCACGTGGCTGGGCTATTCCAGTCTCCACTGGCAACAGACCGGAATTCACCGGCGACCTGTGCATACAGATTACCCGATAAAAACAGAACGAGTGGCAGAAGAAATAATTTTTTCAGTCGTATGCCGCAAATAATTTTTTTGAGTGCAGGCAGGGATAACTTTTTCATGTTGGATTTTTTCTTGTTAGGTTAGCTGACAGTGAGGTGACAGTGAGGTGACAGTGAGGTGACAAAAACAGGCAAAGCTATACCTAATTATTTGTTAAAATCAAAACTATTTTACAAAATGAATTATTATTGACACGAAACTCTACATATAAATATGTCTACAGGAATATAGTCATAAGGCTGTCAACTTATTACCACATACTGGTGCACTTTTCCGGGCATGAAAGAAAATTATTTAAATAAGTTTACCCCTACTTGAAAGGTGTGGTTTGGTCAGAAAATGCGGAGTTTGGTTTTATTATCAGTGGATTTATTGATCAACGTTGACGATAAATTGATAGTTTCTTAACCCTTTTGGTGTGGTGTGACTTACCGATATCACTAGCCGGAGGTTTACTTCTATTGCTCCTATTTTTCTTTTGATTGCTGTCCGGTTTTCTCCCTCGTCTTCCAACAGTTTAATCTCAATATCCTGATCAGAGATCAAATTGGTTTGAAGGTCTATCAGATTGGTTAGTTCGGACATCATCTAGGTTTGAAAAGACATCATTTTCTTTTGTTCGGAAATTATTTTCTTTTCTATGGTGGCTGAATTTTACCACGAAAACGATGAAAGCCAAATCATTCAAACCATCCTTTCTTCATCTGGAAACCTGCAACCCGATTTTTAAAACAACATACTGAACGTCACGATTCATTTTCAAGCATCAAAAGGAGCTAACAAAGCTTTTAAACATTTATGTGTAGACCTTAATTTAACGGAAGCTGTTTATTCCCACGCAGATCTTAAGCTCGTCTTTCATTAACCGGTTCCTTATTTGCCAAACGTAAAACAGTCTGAATCTTCAAAAACCAATGATTTTATTTTACGAGCAAACCAGGATTTCTAAGAGTAATTCCTCTTATGACATTTATGTAAAGATTTTTTAACAAGTAGTTCCCATAAAAATTAGCTTTATTGCAAAAAATTTCTTTTAATGAAAAGATTACTTTTTTTATCCATTGTATTTCCGGGTTTATTATTGTCTTGTAGCAACAACGATTCCAATCCGGTAACTGCGGAAAAGGAAAACTACGCTAAAACAAAAAAAATCCTGCAGGAGAAGGAAGAAAAAAATCCTCAAAATTTTTTATGGGTAGAGGGCCATGATAAACGAAATATTCTTGGGCAAACTGTTATAAAAGGCACCATAACGAATAAAGCCACTGTTGCGGTATTTAAAGATGTGGACCTGAAATTATCATTCTATAGTAAAACCCGTACTTTACTGGAAACCGATAAAGAAACCGTGTTCGAAGTACTACACCCCGGAGAATCTAAAAATTTTAAAACAAAGTATTTTGCTCCGAAGGGAACTGACAGCGTAGCATTCGCGGTGATACAGGCGAAGATCGCTACTCAATAGATGCTGAAACGCATCACCGATTTCTACCAATTATTTTACAAATTCCAACAACAAAAAAAGGAGCAAGATTTCTCTTACTCCTACAATTATGTTCATCCCCGATTTTCAAAATCAGCAATACTATTCTTCTTCGTCAAAAGCCATCGCTTCTTTAGCTGTCATCAGTAATTCATATTCTTCCTTACTACCAACGATCATATTTTCAAACTCCCTTAGTCCTGTACCTGCTGGTATCGGATGACCCGTAATTACATTTTCTTTTAATCCAAGCATGGTATCTGTTTTACCTTGTATAGCGGCAGAAGATAGTACTTTAGTTGTTTCCTGGAAGGATGCTGCAGAAATCCAGCTTTGCGTGCCCAGGGATGCTTTGGTAATACCAAGCAACAATGGAGAAGAAGTAGCGGGTCTTGCATCCCGATACTCTATAGTTTTTTTATCCGCACGGCGAAGAACAGAATTTTCTTCTCTTACTTCACGTAAGGTAACAATCTTACCCGGGCGCATTTTATTGCTATCTCCTGATTCCGTCACCACTTTCTTATCATATATCCAGTCATTCTCCGTATTAAAGTCATACCGGTCTTCCGTATCTCCTTCAAGAAATTTAGTATCTCCGGCATCTTCGATGGTTATTTTACGCATCATCTGGCGTACAATAACTTCAATATGCTTATCATTAATTTTTACACCCTGGAGGCGGTATACTTCCTGAATTTCATTCACCACATATTCCTGAACTGCAAACGGTCCTTTGATAGAAAGAATGTCAGCAGG
>JBDTOV010000283.1:0-5695 GCA_039933035.1 Ginsengibacter sp.
TTTTATTGCCAGGCACAAAAAACCCGGTCAGTTATTAATTTACATGACCGGGTTGCGTAATCATTTTTTCTGATCAATGAATACCCGGTCGCTGCATCAATGTTCTAAAGTATTTGAGCATTAAATCGCTTATTGTCACATTTGATTTGTTTACTGCAAATAAAAAGCCCCGCATCAGCGGGGCTCTGTTTATTTTTAGTATAATTACTTAAATAAATCGCATACCCCGCCATGGATGAAGCACTGCTTCACCAAAGCTATTTTTATCAATTTGATATGACGTTATGCGGAGCATTGTTTATTTTTTTGCGAGTGCAAAGATGAAAATATTTTTTTGATATTGCCAACTATTTTCAAAAATAATTTTTAGAAAATATTTTCGAAACGGCTGAAGTCCAATATAGTCAACAGTTTTAGGAGAATGAAAAAATAAAAAAATTAATTCTTCGATTTTGCCGGATATATATTTACAATAATAGTTTCTATTTTCTGCCGGATAATATTATAAAAAACAAAGCCTCACGTTGTGAGACTTTGTCTTTAAATTGATACAAGAAACTTTATATCCTGATAGTAGTGCCATCAAACAAAGGAATACTCATACTGAAGTTTTCACCATAGGTAAGTTTTTGTTCTTCCAGTATACCCAGCGCCATTTGTTCTCCTAACCGCAAAGATTCCAACTGGTCACTATACCAGTGAACGCCGCCCCAATTGCGGCCAAAGGCAATATTTCCTGCAAGTTTATTTAGCTCGCCTTCTACCGTATACATGTTATCATGAGCAGCATCATGCACTAATGTTCTGCCATGGTTCGACGGTTTGTAAGAGAATGGCAAAATGTAGCCGCTGTCAAAGAATGCTTTTAGAATTGTGACACAAGCTCCTGCGACTGTTGCGTGGCCTGAGCCATAAGAAGGATGCATCGGGCTGCCTTCTACAAAAGGCATAGGTAACAGCCATGAATTATCAGCAGATGTTGGATCAGTTGACCTGTCTGCCCTTGTATTCTGGTTTGCATTATGTGCTTTGACTTTATTGAACATTGCATTGGCATTCATTTTGTCTATCAACTCTTTCATGCACTCAATACCGTTTATAGTACTATCGGTTTTATACCGGTCAATGAAGCCTGCCAACTGCTCCGGCCTTGCCCTGCGATGGACTGAGTATTTTTGAAACCTTACTGCCTTTAATGCCCTGGCGGCAACTTCAGATACCAACGTTAGTATATGCGGCCCGCCGAAAGTTGCAAAACCTATTTGCTTATCAATAGCATCTGAGCCACGGAAAGGAAGTCCCGGATCGAAAGGGATTTTTAAATCGAGCATTATGATGCAGGCATTAAAATATGCCTGGTGTAAAGCATCGTAATGAACGAAAGTCGCAAGATCTCTTGGTGTCCAGATAAAGCGATATCCCTCTGCATTGTGATTAGCTCCCGGTAGATCACCATAACTTTCCAATCCTCTCACATCGGCAGCATTTTGATTATCTATCCACTGGCTCCAGTTAGTCATGTAATCTTTTTTAGGAGTACAAATTCGAACACGCTGGTTTGCTGTGCAACTTCCGTATTGTATTAGTCCCTCTGAAGCGTCAAAATTGATAGTATCAATATTCGCAGGATTGCCCTTGCCCTGTGCATTGGTTCCTACATATAAAAACTGTGAAATATGAAAACCAACATCATCACCTTTGATATTGCCCCTAAAAATATTATCACCATTAAATGCATCATTTACATTATCAACAAAATATCCTCTTTTCCTTTTTATTTCATAATCTTTCAACCCATAAACTGACCTTGTTTTTATCCAGTCAAGTTTATTAAGATGCTTTATGGCATCTCCTACCATTGGGTTAGTATCAAATTTTGTAAAGGGTACATCCCTTACCAATGTCATCCAATAGAGCTCCACCATTTCCGAAGCCAATTCATCACTCCAAAGTTTTGGAGCCGGTGGTATTGCCATGGCCTGGGGATCGGGGCCTTCCAGTTCAAAAGTCTGGCCGGTGCCCATACTTTCCCAGCCTCTAACAACTGCAGGTGCACCTCCTTTAGCGGTGTTTGCTATATTTGATTGCCAGGTAGTAGGTATGTCCTGGTCTGCCGGTGCTTTTGCAAGAGGCAGGTCAGCAATTACGTCAATATCGCCGGAATCGGATGCACGGATGAATGCTTCAAAATCATCAGTATCCACAACAAATCCATCCATATCATGCGACAGTCCTTTTGTAAAACTGTTGAGGAGCGATGGGACATTTTCACCTGGTAAACCAGGAATCTTTTTTCTTCGATACCGTTGCTCATCTCCGGAACTGATATGAAGCGGATGAATACGATTGTAGGCAACCTCAGCGGCGCTATACCGCACAGCTTTTGCCCTGTCTTGTCTTGAGTTCATTGTTTTTTTAATTTAATTGTGAAAGATCGAAAAAAACTTTGGGGTATTTTTTCGCATTAAAAGCTTGAACAATTTTGATTGAATACTTGAAATTTTAATAAACTACCGCCCCTGGGAAGGCCCGGAAACGGGATGCCTGAAAACGAAATAAATTCCTCTTGCTTCGTGCGGTAGTATTTCAAAAAGAAGTGAAGGAAAAAGAAAGAGGTTTTTGATTATTATTTGCAATAGTAAACGTTTTGCTTTTGCTGTGCAAGCAGATAAAATACCTGTTTAGTATTTGGTACAAATTGGGAGGCGAATGGTTTGTTTTATCGTGTTGAGCTTTGCAAAAAAGATAAATATAATACTGTGTAGAATTCACTTCTTCTCCACCAAATACTTCCAGTACCTCTTCGGCATGTGCTGTATGTGCAACTTCATATTTTTTCTCGCCTTTATGTTTACGCTTTGAAAATATTGTTGCCAGAGTGTTTGATATAATTCCTCTTTTTCGTCAAAAATTGTTTGTAATGTTTCTTTATTGTTTAAATCAATTCTAAAGTTGATAGAAACCCGTTCAACTTTTTCGAGATCATAGTATAAACCATATTTTCTGCGGGTATCATAAATAAGCCATCGCTGGTCGGCATAGCGCTTTTCGAAATGATTGCCTATCAAGGGTAGCACATTGTAGTCAGGCTGGATGATGGCATAATACAACTGGTCTTTCGTGCATTGAAATCTTACAAAGGCTTCCATTCTATGCTTCTCCCTATGTACTTTGTGGTTCGTTTGATGCACAAGCAATACATCCGGGTGACTGTAATCATTAGCGATATAATTTTTGCTTTTCAAAGCATAAGAGATGTAGCGAAACAATACATTTTCAGTGTCTCTAATTTCCGATAAAAAAGTTTTTCGCAACTCTGATAACCCCTTCTGCCCCAGTTTATCACTAATTTTTTCAAAAACCCTTTTACTTTTTTCTTCATTAGCAATTGAATTATGGATATTGCCAAAAAGACTTCCACTGTTTGCGCCTGCAATGCAAATAGATGGCTGATCAATTTTATATTCATATACTTCGAATACAGCAGTGAGATATCCTGCAAAGCTTCCATCGTAGGTTACAATATTCATTTAAAATAAACTTGCCTGCGGTGAAAAATTTGGTTTGTATTTGCTGTTACCTCCTGATAATATGAATTGTTTTATCTGCCATGGCTGCCAGTCTCTTTTCTCGAATTCGCTATCACTATGAATAAAGTATTTTGCCCTGCTTTGAATGATTCCGATCTTTTTCAGATGCTCCCATGTGATGTGCCTGAACTTCCTGGCTTCACATATTTTGCGTGCAGACTGTATACCTATACCGGGCACACGCACTAATAAATTTTTATCAGTGGTGTTAACATCCAGAGGAAATAAATTTAAGTTTCTCAACGCCCAGGCAAGTTTGGGATCGATATCTATATCCAATTGCGGGCTTTCGCGGTTTACTATTTCATTTACTTTAAATCCATAAAAGCGCAACAACCAATCAGCCTGGTACAGCCGGTTTTCTCGAACCATTGGTACCGGAGTACCTATCGCAGGCAAACGGTTATCATTACTTACAGGCACATACCCTGAATAGTAAACACGGCGCATATTGAATTTTTTATAAAATCCGTTGGCGAGGTATAATATTTCCAAATCAGTTTCCGGGGTAGCGCCAATAACCATTTGTGTGCTCTGGCCTGCAGGCGCAAACGTAGGTGCTTTCTTAAATAATTTTTTCTCTTCTTTATTAGCGGTAATGGCTGTTTGTAAGTGCTGAATAGATTGAAGCATCTTGTGCTGCTTCTTGTCAGGTGCCAATAATGCTAAACTTTTTTCTGTAGGCATTTCCACATTTACGCTTAAACGATCAGCCCATAAGCCCGCTTCATTAATTAATTCCGGACTTGCTCCCGGAATCGTTTTTAAATGTATGTAGCCATGAAAATTATTTTCGGTACGAAGTTTTTTTGCTACGAGGATCAAACGCTCCATGGTATAATCCTCATTCTTAAAAATGCCTGAGCTTAAAAACAATCCTTCAATATAATTTCTACGATAAAAATTGATGGTGAGATCCACGATCTCCTGTACCGTAAATCCAGCCCTTTTGATGTCGTTACTTTTCCTGCTTACGCAATAAGCGCAGTCGTAAATACAAACATTTGTAAGTAGAATTTTTAAAAGAGACACGCAGCGTCCATCTTCCGTATAAGCATGGCAAATACCATTGCTGGCATTTCCTAATCCTTTATTTTCATTCTTACGCTTGCTTCCGCTGCTAGCGCAGCTTGCATCATACTTTGCAGCGTCTGCGAGAATGATAAGTTTTTCGGTGATCCGGTCAGCATTCATAGGTGTCAAAATATTTAGCATAAAAATACTAAATATATTGGCATTCATTTAAAAATCGGCCCAGAAAAAATTAAAAAAAAGGATCTGTATGTCGAAATTCAACCATAGCAGGATGGAATATAAAAGCAAAAAGAATTTATTAGAGGGATCTAATTTTTGACAATTAGTTGGATCTATTTTAAAGAAGCTTTTGGAGGAAGTTCATTTAAATAATACACAGATTGGAAAATCCTACTACTTCTTTGTATCAAACAGGTCACTTTTCGGAACCACTTTTACTTTGTCATTATTTTTTAGAGTCTTTGATACCACATCATAAGGTCCTGTAATTACTTCGTCCCCTTCTTTGAGACCGTCAGTTATTTCAATATCATTTATATCCTGGATGGATGATTTTACTTTTTGCTTTCTCACGGTGTTATCAGGCTGTATCAAAAACACTACCTCTTCAAGTTCATTATTGTTATTGGCATCACCGTTTGATACTGCCATATTATTGTTATTATCGTTAGCCTGTGGCGCCATCGTTTTAGTTCCTGTTGAGTCATTCTTATCGCGGGTAGTCACAGCATTTATCGGCACAGCCAACACGCTTTTATGTGTTTTCGTTTGTATGTCGGCACTGGCGCTCATCCCTGGTCTGAAAGGAAAGCTTTTTGGCTTTGAGGGATCAATCAAATCTCTATATGAATCTGGTGAAAGGCGGATATACACCTTATAATTTGTTACATCAGTGCTGGTGGCGCTCAATGAAGATTGTGAAGCTGCACCATTATTGCTGCTGGCTATTTGTGTAACAATACCTGTAAATTTTTTATCATTATATGCATCTACTTCTATCGTGGCGCTGTCGCCGAGATGCACTTTAGGTATATCGTTTTCACCTACATCTACGCGAACTTCTATTTTGC
>JBDTOV010000284.1:0-5672 GCA_039933035.1 Ginsengibacter sp.
CAATGAATTTTATACCTGTTTTTCTTTTTACTTTTTTGCCGGATCATTGAGTGCCTGCGCGTCATCGATATATTTCTTCAGCGTTTCAATTTCCCTTTTATCGTAAGGGATAAAATCACTATGAAACAAATCATGCTGCCATATGGCAGGCGGCGGATCTCCGGGCCTGTGCCCCCATGGAAGATTCGTCTGTGTCTTGCCATTTACCAGCCCCCATAACATGCAGCCAACTTTTTCATTATAGAATACCTCCAGGTTTGAGGCAATCGTTGAACCATTGGGCCTGTTCATCCACTCGGTATTAATAAGCGGCCTGTTGTGTTGTTTCAGTTGTTTGATTTCAGTTTCAAGTTGTTCTTTATTGCCATAATTATGAAAGCTGATAATATCGGATGCGGCAAATACGATATCGTTCAATCGCTGATTATTATTCCAAACGTCAATACTCAGTGGTTGTGATGGATTAACAGACCTTGCGGCTGCTACCACCTTTTGGAGCAATGGTAAAGTTATAGTGCCTAATCCGCCATTAGTAGGTTCATTGTATAAATCCCAAAATAAAATACGCGCATCATTTTTAAAGCGACCAATAACTGTTTTTACATACACTTCTAATTTTGGATAAGTCGTGGTATCCACGACCATGCTATGCCCCGGACTTGGTGACCATGCCCATGCATACCATCCTTTTAACGGTTCCGGTTGCTTACCGATATGAGGATCCGAATTAATTCCGAATACGCAATCATCAAACAATGCCGGAACAAATTTTATATGATGTTTATCGCAAATAGCCAGGAATGTATTCAAAGTTTTTAGAAAATATTCCGGATCATCTCCGTATACAGCATACTGTAATACGGCACGCAGAACATTCATCCCGGTGGTTTCTGCAAGCGTGAGTTCTTTATCAATTGCATTAGCATCGAAACTGGTTTTATCCCACATGGCTGTATAATTAATGGCATAAGCAGGAATGTAGTTAAAGCCACAAAGCCAGGGTTGTTTGTTGTACCACTCCCACGCCTTTTTCTCACTCCAGCATCTTATTGAGTCCTGTGCTGTTAGAGGTTTTGTATAGCTAGTAAAGACAATAAATAAAAATAACGCAGCCAATCTTTTCATTGTCATACAGGGTTTTAAAATTTAATCTTTGCTATTTATGGATTGATTTCCTGAGTGAAAAAATCCATGTTGACAAAGCCTTCCTGGTGCGCCCGGCGAAGGATAGGAACTTTATTTCACTAACGGATTAAGCTTAGATGCAGCAAGCGCTCCCGGTGGTAAACCATCCAGCCACCGGTTACGGTCGTTTTCCTGGTGTTCGTTAATGGGGGTAGTGACTTCGGCTCCGTCAGCAAAATAAATTATAGTCATTACTTCCCTTGTAGTTTTTGAATTATTTCCGGGCGCATTGTGCAATGTCCATCCACGGTGCCAGGTGGCATCCCCGGCATGCATCGTTTTCGCCCTGGTAATGTCATACCCTTTATCGCTAACGTAGGCATCCAGTTCTTTTTCCGATTCATCCGAAATGCCGATGTTTTTTACGGAGCCGTCCTTATAAGAGGCTGATGCAAAAGTGAGCATACCCATATCTACATTTATATCGATCAGGGGCATCCACATAGTAACCGTGTTGGTAGTACTCAACGGCCAGTAATATTGGTCCTGGTGCCATGGAGTAAATCCCCCGCCTGGTTCCTTATACAATGCCTGGTCATGATAAATGCGCACATTTTCAACGCCCAAAAGATCTGCGGCAATTTTTGCAAATCTCCTGGCAAGCGTAAATTTTTTTACGTTTTCATCCACTTCCCAAAGATTCATGACCTGTAGAAAAGCCTTGCCATAGGTATCTCTTTCGTCGAGTTTTCTTTTTTCTGTGTTATACTTATAGGCGGCTTCGTTTATGGCTTCCCGGTAGGCGCTAACTTCCCCCGGCTCTAAAACAGATTTAATAAGCGTATGGCCGTTCTTTTTGAAATCAAGTATTTGTTCCGGATCGAGCTGGATGGTAGTGTCTAAGGATGGTAATTGAATTGTATTCATATCAAATTCGTTTTTAGCAAACTAAAAGTATATTTGGATGATAAAAAATGCGCTTTTTGTTCAATTTATGGCATATATTGTCAAATGGGATGGATAGTTACTTCTTTGAGATAAAATTGTCAAACAATGAAACCTGCATTTGAATCAGTAACTACCGGTGGCGGCAGTTCTTTTGTGGTAAGAAGATTTGAAGAAAAATATTTCTCTGCACCCTATCATTTTCATCCGGAGCTGGAACTTACCCTAATTTTAAACGGATCAGGCAAGCGATATGTTGGCTCACACATGCATGATTATTTCCCCGGCGACCTTGTATTGCTCGGCTCCAACCTGCCGCATTGCTGGAAGACTGCGGAAGCACCAAGTGAAAATTCGGTTTCTTTTGTAATTCATTTTAATATGGATTTTTTGGGAAAGGATTTTTTTCAAAGGCCTGAAATGAGCGCAGTGTTGCGTTTATTAAAAAAAAGCACTTATGGGTTACAGTTTAAAGGCGATACGGAAGAAGTAAAAAAAATGATGTTGTCATTACCCGGGGAAAGGGATTTTTTTAAAAAGTTGATCATTTTTTTAGAAATACTTCATAAACTGAGTTCACATAAAAATTGCGTTTTGCTGAATAAGCAAAGTTCTTATTTTGAGCTTTCTCAAAATGATAAACAAAGGATCAATGATGTGATTGCCTATATCGTGGATAATTTTCAAAGTGCGATTTCACTAAATGAAGCGGCTTCGATTGCCAACATGACATCACATGCTTTCTGTAAATATTTTAAAAGAGTTACCCGGAAAACTTTCCTGGAAGCAGTGAATGATTACCGGATCGATTTTGCAACAAAGCAATTAATTAACACGGATAAGCCTGTTTCGGAAATCGGGTTTGAAAGTGGTTTTAATGATGTGTCTAATTTTTATAAAACTTTTAAAAGAAGAATACAACTTAGCCCGCTGGGTTATCGCAATATGGTTATGAAAAAGATGGGTGAATAATAATTTCGTTTATCTGCGGTTTCTTCCTTTTTTTTAACACCTTTCTGCTATAGGCATTGCTTTCATCAGGCCGGCATGTTTTTATGCAAAACTACCGGTTCGGTAATTCGTGAAGCATCTATAAAATTATTAATAGAACCAATCTCCAGGTAATACAATATTATTTTGGCTGGAACCCCTTAAATAATCCCGATAATACGGCGAACATATTTTTCACCGAGGCTTCATTTTCCACCGGTATTTGCAGGTAGGCCTGTCCGGTAGTTTCATCTTTTTTTGTGAGCGATCGTACCAGGTTATCGGTTGCGTTTGCATCACTTAATACGCTGCCCAATTGTGTAAAGAAAGCGGCGGCGGAATTTACCAGTTGTTGCGCAGGTTCGGTATTCAGTGATGCTGGATGTTCAGGTTCAGTTGCTGCAGTAGTTTGCTTTACATCATCATCTTCATAAGAGTCTGCTGTTTCTTCATCTTTGGCTTCCACTGGTTTTGTCGCAGTGGCTTCTTCTTCCCTGTCAATTTCTATATGTGATGTAGTGACAGCTTCATCCGCAAACAATTCTTCTATATTCTTCATAAATACATTGAACTTACTGTCGCCCACAAAAATATTGGACTCGCCATTATCTAATATACCTTCTGCGAGAGCGGCTTTAAATTTCAGCTTGCCCAGCATGCTGTGTTCGATGGTATTTTGAGCCACAAAGTTGATAATGTTTACATTCCGTTTTTGCCCCTGCCTGTATATGCGGCCAATACGTTGCTCCAGCACGGCAGGGTTCCAGGGCAAGTCCATATTGAATAGCAGCGAAGCTGCCTGCAGGTTGAGCCCTACACCTCCGGCATCTGTTGAAAGAAAAATTCTGCAGTTTTCATCATTATTAAAACGGTCAAATAAATCTTTTCGTTTGTGACTTGGCACTGTGCCATTCAAATTGGCATAACCAATTTTTTGATTGTCTAGCTCAGCGGCTATCAACCGGGTAAATCTTTCCCACTGGCTAAAAATGACGATCTTTTCTTCGCCCGTGGTAATCACTTCATCCAATATATTAAACAACTCATCAAGCTTTGTCTGGTAATTGGTTTCCTGGTCAATGATATAGGTGCTGTTGCATACCATCCGCATCATATTGAGAGAAATCATTAGTCGTTGCCTGTCTTCTTCTTTTAAAAAGCCCATCCTTTTCCAGCGGGTAACCAGCCTCATTACAATTTCAGCATACTCATTATGGAGTACTTTTTGTTCATTGGTAATGTCAACAAAAAGATTTTTATCCGTTCGTGTCGGCAGTTGTTTTAGCACTTCTTTTTTTGTGCGTCGTAACAATAAATGCCTTAGTTTTTCTTTTATATCATGCAGGTTTTTGTAGCCAATTACTTTTCCGGTCTCATCGGTTTGTTCGTAAGATGAAATAAAATTGTATAAAGAACCGAGATGCAAAGGGTCAATAAATTGCACCAAAGAATACAATTCCTGTAGTTTATTTTCGAGTGGCGTGCCCGTTAGTACGAGTGCATATTTGCTTTGCAATTTTTTTATGGACCGGGCTACTTTGGTTTGCCAGTTTTTAATGCGTTGGGCCTCATCAAGGATGATTAAATCGGGTTGATATTCATTAATCAGTTCAAGATCGTTCACTGCCATATTGTAGCTGACAATTTTGTAGAAACTCTCTTCCTTTTTATATAACTTTTGCCTGTTAAGATAATTGCCTTCAATAACAGTGGTAGTAGCCGTTGTAAACTTTTTTATTTCACTTTGCCATTGATATTTTAAAGACGTGGGGCATATTATTAATATTTTTTGCGCCTGCCGGTGTTCATGTAAAAGCTGCGCTACGCCAATGGCCTGTATGGTTTTACCCAGGCCCATATCATCGGCCAGGATGCTTCTGCCCGCTGCCGCACAAAATAATATGCCTTCGGTTTGATAGGGAAATGGTTTTACTTTCAGGCTCTTTATTTCAGGGAGTTTATTTTGTTTAAAATAAGGGCTTAAAAAATCTTTTCGTTCTTTTTTTTCACGCAATTGAATAATGTGAGACAACGCGTCTTCATAGCAACGAAACGATGGATTAATCTTAAAAGCTTTTTGTAGTATTACGTCTATTTTTTCAAAGACTTTTTCATCCAGGTTACTTGCTTTATCAATGTACGGCCTAAATAGCTTTTTATATTCCGGTTCGTTTTCAGTTCCAATTCTAAACTTGATTTTTCTATCACCACGGTACTCCATATACATGGAACTGTAAGCGGTGGAAGAAGCTTGGGTAAGCGCTTTTCGTAAAGCAGGCCTTTTACGGATGAAGATCAAAACAGCCTCAATATGTTTGCAGGTGCCAAGTTGGTTAGTTTTAAAATCATAACATGAGCAATAGTTCAAACTATTGTCCGCGCTGCGCAACGCTACCTTGTAATTATTTTTTGTATTGGCATTATAAACCTTGTAATCGCTGTAAACAAGGCCTTCGCCAATATTGGAGAATTTAAAATCTGTTTTCTCCGCAATCTGTTTCCGTAAACCGATTTGCCATTCTTCTACCGTCATATCCGCTGGCTTGCGGGTGTTGGATAATTGTGACTTGGGTGTATATTTTCTTTTCTTTGTTTTTGTACGTTTCGTTTTT
>JBDTOV010000285.1:0-5646 GCA_039933035.1 Ginsengibacter sp.
AACCGCGTGGCAAGGTAGGTCGTTCTCTGTAACAATACGTACACTCCCAATACCAAATGTGCTCCTTCGTGGGCCTGTATGTTAACCGGGCGAAACAGTTGGTAGTTGGAAGCTGTCGGCAATCACGCTGTATACTTTCCGGCAAAATATTTATGTTAGCCAACGCAAAAAAATAAACATGCCAAGTTTGGTATCCTGTTGTATTTGCCCATCGTTTGGACAATAGTATAAAAATGAATGTGGGCGTATTCTTTTTTATTAAAAGTATTTAATCCAATTCAATTGTAAGTCATTAGTCCTCAGTTAATAAATTCCGGCAAATACAAACCTTCACAATAATTTACCCACAGATAAAAACTGTTTACGCATAAATACATCTTACAGCTGGTTGTTTGTTTCTTTTGAGCTTTCAAACTAAAGCTGTCATCATGATTAAAACATTGTTATCCCGTGGATCTTTCCCCAGGCTTCGATCAAATTGTTATTTGGCGTCCGGCCCGCTACATCTTCTTAATGCACGGCGTATATATTAACGCATCCAAAATGGAATGCCTGGAAACATAAGTATTGCCCTGCATTTTAAAGAGAAACTTTTAAATTTTGTTCCACAACATTTAATCCAATTTAGAAAACGTTTCGATAGCTATTAAAGGTGAATTTTTTGGTACACACTTTATAAAAATTCCACTGTAGCATCGTTGCGGAACTATTTACAACTTATTATACGATTACCTATATGAATCAAGAAATATTTTGCCGACTGCATGTTACAATCTTCGCATTATTCTCCCTCTTTTGGCGAGTTAAACAATTCATTTTTCAATCCCTATTGGCTATTGCAATAGCGGATTTTAAAAATCCATGTTCAACAACAGCATTCAAAAAATCACGAAAACCATACAACTTAATCAAACTAAAACGAACTGTATGAAAATTAAAATTCAAAAAAAATGGATCATCCCATTATGTTTTGTCCTGCTTTACACAAGCATGGCAGCGCAAGGCCAAAGCACCATAAAGGGCACCGTTACGTCTTCCAATTTGCGGGCACCGCTTCCTGGTGTCAGCATCCAGGTTAAAGGCTCAACCACAGGTGTCGCCTCATTGGCAGACGGTACTTATCAAATTAACATTGACGCCAACAGTAAATTTTTGGTGTTTTCATACTCGGGTTACGAAACAAAAGAAGTTGCTATAGGTAATCGATCGGTGATTAATCTGGAACTGGCCATTAAATCGAACGAACTCGATAACGTGGTGGTGATAGGATATGGTACAACCACCAAAAAGAAATTAGCCGGATCCGTTACAACGTTGGATGCCAAAAAAATAGAACAAACGCCTTTTACCAATGTAGGCCAGGCGCTGCAAGGGCAGGTGCCGGGCTTAATTATTAAAAATGGCGGTGGAGCACCGGGCAGCTCGCCCTCCGTGTCTATTCGTGGAGCAGGAACACCATTGTATGTAGTGGATAACGTAATAACCGGTGCACAGGATTTTAATGCCTTGAACCCCGCGGATATTGAAACCATCAGTTTCTTAAAAGATGCCTCAGCCACGGCTGTGTATGGTTCCCGGGCGGGTAATGGAATTGTGCTGGTAACAACCAAACGCGGTAAAAAAGGTAAGCTCAATGTAAACTATTCTTACAACTACCAGTTAAGTAAGCCTACTTATTTGCCCGCTCAAATGAACGCTTACCAGTTTGCCGTAGAACAAAATGATGCAAATAAATATGATGGAGCCCCGCCAACATATACTGCGGCACAACTGGAAGAAATAAAAAATCATACAAACTGGGATGTTTTTCCAGATAATAACTGGCAGGACTTAACACTTAAAAAATTCGCTCCGCAGCAGGTTCATAACCTTTCGCTTTCCGGCGGCGACCAAAAAACAAACTACTTTTTATCATTGGGAACTGTTGACCAGGGAAGCATTTTAAAATCAGATGCCGTTACTTATAACAGGCTCAATCTTCGTAGTAATGTAACCTCAAAATTTGATGAAATAGGTTTGGAAGTGGGCGTTAATGTAAATGCCAGCCTTGAAAATTACAGGGAACCATCAACAGGAATGTTTGGAATATGGCGGGCTATCAATCAAAACACCATTCCACTGTACCGGGCCTATAACCTTGATGGTACACTCGCCGGTGGACAGGATGGAGCTAACCCGCTTGCTGTAATCAGCAAAGACGCCGGATACAATAAAACCAGGGACAAATTTATAAATGCTCAATTACAGGCCAAGTGGCAGGTGCCTGATGTTAAAGGGCTAAAACTTGGAGTGATGGCCAACTACCGCGATGGTGATGGTTATGGCAAACTATGGGCCGCCAATGTTCCCCTATACCTGCAAAATGGATCGCTGGCCATTCAAATACCCCCAGCTTTAAATGTAAGCAGCTACTATAATAAGCGTTTATATCTAGAGTCAAGTGCCTCGTATGCCAACAAATTTGGAAAGCATGGCATTGATGCCACGGTGGTGTATAATCAGATCACCAGCTATTCTGCTAATTTGAGTGCCTCGCGCCGGTCTTATTTGTCGAGTGCCGTAGACCAATTATTTGCCGGTCCAACCGATACAAGAGATAATGATGGAGTGGAAGCCGAGTCTGCCAGCGCTGGTTATGTGGTAAGGGCAAGGTATGATTACGATAGTAAATATATTCTAGAATTCAGCGGCCGGTATGATGGTAACGACAATTTTGCACCAAACAAAAGGTGGGGCTTCTTTCCGGCTGTTTCGGCTGCATGGAATGTCTCCGACGAAAATTTTATGAGATCGCTTAAGAACAGGGACATTCTTAATAGTCTCAAACTGCGCGGTTCTTATGGTCAGACGGGAATCACCGACGGTGTAAACCGCTTTGGTTACATCCCTGTGTATAACCTGGTAACGGCAAGTTACAATGTGGGCAATTCACTCGCAAACGGATATTCAGAAGGCCCCCTGGTGAATGCCGACGCTTTATCGTGGTTTACGCGTAATTCCATGAATGTGGGGATAGATTTTTCTTCATTGGGTAATAAGCTAACAGGTACGGTGGAATACTTCTACTTTAGAACCACTGGTTATTTATCAAGTCCGGCTAATATTTACTCGCAACCTCTTGGCCAGGCATTACCGCAGATACGATCTAATTCTGCCCAGCGCAGGGCAGGTATTGAGATGGCTTTACATTACAAAAACAATATTGGTAAAGTTAATTTTGAAGTGGGTGGAAACTATGCCTATTTCAACCAGTTGTGGGAGCAATTAGATACGGAAGATCCTGCAACTTTGATGAATCCTTACCTGAGACAAACGCAACGCACCGATTATTGGAATGGAGGTGCTGTGTACTCAACAAACGGATTATATCAAAACGGGGCTGACATACTAAATACCCCCAGGCTGTTAAGCTCTACCGATACCAAGGCAGGAGATATCCGTTATATGGATATGAATGGAGATGGTAAAATTGATGCTCAAGACAAACGAATCATCGGGTTACCCTCGTTGCCTCATGGTAACTACGGTATCGATTTTAGTGTTACTTATCAAGGGTGGTTTATGAATGGATTTTTTCAGGGCACCGGAAACAGGTACCTCGGTTTCGACAATTTTATGACTGCCGATGCTAAAAGACGGAACTATATTTACCAATTAGATTATTGGTCACCTGCTAACCCTGGTGCAATGTTTCCACGCGTATCTTCGACCGATGCTGTGAATGGTGGCAATAACAGTATTGCTACTTACCCCTCCGATTTTTATTTGCAAAATGCCAAATACTTCAGGCTTAAGAATCTACAGATTGGTTATGACCTGAAAAATACGTTATTGGCAAAAACGCCGTGGGTAAGTTCCTGCAGAATGTTTGTAAACGGAACCAACCTGTTTACCATTTCCAAGGTCACGAAATTTTTCGATCCGGAACAAATTGAAAATGGTAATACAGGAAATGTAAGCTATGGTTATCCTGTACAAAGCATTTATTCATTTGGCGTTAATGTTGGATTCTAAATTCATAAAAGATTAAGACATGAAAAAGTTAAGTATATATTTATCATTTATAATAGCAGTTTTTGCAGGTTCTTCCTGTAAAAAAGACTTGTTGGATACGCAGCCGCTGGATGCTTATACGGAGGCTGATGTGTTTAATGATGTAAATCTGACCCAGGGTTTTATTTACAATACCTATGGATCTGTCATGCCCGAGTTATTGGTTAATACGGCGGATCCTGATACTAAGAGCGGGGGGGTAGGTAACGATGATTTTACCGATAATGTTTTGACCGTCGCATCAAATAATGTATACCGCGATTTAATTGATAAAAATTACGATGCAGGATGGGCTACAAATAATTCATATTATTTTTACAATCTTGCTCCACTGGGAAGAAAGAACCCGATTGAACAGAATTCCTTTAAAGTGATACGGAATTGCAACCTGATCATTGAAAAAGTCGCTGCTTCTAACGGTATCAACGTGAATCTTAAGAAAGGATTAATTGCCCAGGGCAAAATGCTGCGTGCGTTAATTTATTATACAAAGGCAAGAATATTTGGCAAATATGTTATTGTTAATAAAGTACTTTCACCCAACGACTCGTTGAAGCTGCCACGCAGCCAAACCATAAAAGAAACCTACGATTTTATAGTAAAAGACCTGCAGGATGCAGCTCCTGATCTACCTCTGGCCACCAGTGTAAAGGCTGGTCAGTTAACCCGCGGCGCAGCTTATGCTATGCTGGCTGAAATAGCTTTGCAAGGCGCCGCTTACATAGAAACAGGCAAACAGGATTATTATCAAATAGCCAAAAAGGCAAGCGAAGATTTATTTGCTTTGAGTAACTATTCGCTCGATAACAATTATGCTGCCCTGTTCAACGATTATAACCGGGCGATTAACTCAACCGAGATTATTTTGGGTTTGTATAAGCATATAGATGCAACGTTTGGGGTTTTAACCTTAATGCAAGGAATGGTGCCTAATATGGAAATTGCCAAAACCAACGGAACACCCAAATTGAATGAGTCATTCCTGGGTTTCACAAAGAATTATCCATCCACCAATTTAATCGATGACTATTTAGTTACAGATATTGATGGTGTAGCCAAAAGATGGGATGAAACCACCTATTACCAGGATTTTTTAAGTAAAGGCGGTTTTGTTTCAAACGCGGTGTTTAATCGCCGTCGCGATTCAAGATTCTTTGCGTCGATCGTTTATGACTCCAGCAAGCTGTTTACAAACCTGGTTACTACCCGCATTGGTGGGAACATGCATTATTTGCAAAGTACCAAAGGTACTTCGGCGTCTACACCTACCGGCTTCTTTATTCGCAAAGGCATTTATGAAAACATTCAGGGTTATATAGCAGTTATAAATACAAATTATCATCAGTCAATTACCCGTTTGGGAAGGGCGTATTTAAATTATGCTGAAGTAATGCTTCGTTTAAATAATCCGGCAACAGCTATTGAGTATGTCAATAAAACCCGTACTGCTCATGGTAATTTACCTGCCCTGCCAACGGGCCTATCTTCAGTTGATGCATGGAAGTGGTACAAAATTGAGCGCCGGGTAGAGCTGTTTTATGAGAACGACCGGTATTGGTCGCTCCTGCGCTGGGGTAAAGAAGCTGGCGGAGG
>JBDTOV010000286.1:0-5540 GCA_039933035.1 Ginsengibacter sp.
CTAAATAAAATAAAGTTACAGCTTTCATGGCCTAATTCGATAATAGATATTGATGACTGGTCGAATAACCTTGCGTGGCGCAATTTCTCAGATCCTGGCCGTCGCCGGCTGGCCACCAATCATCTTATGGGTGAGGGCTACTGGGTTTGGATCATTCCACTGGTTGATGGAAGAACGAGCATAGGAATTGTGGCTGATCCGGAATATCATTCGTTTGATGAGTTCAATACTTTTGATAAAGCCATGAATTGGTTGGAAAAGCATGAGCCACTTGCGGCAAAAATGTTGGATGAGCATACAGAAAAGGTGATGGATTTCAAAGTCATGAAACATTTTGCTTACGATACCAAACAGTTTTACTCAACGGACAAATGGGCGTTGACAGGAGAAGCAGGTGCCTTTATGGATCCGTTCTATTCTCCGGGAATAGATTTTATTGCGATCGGCAATAGCTGGATCGCTGAGCTAATTGTACGGGATGTTAGCGGGGAAAACACGGCATTGCGGACGATGATCTATGACCTGGCCCATAAGGACCTGCTCAAAGGATGGATTAATCTGTATAAAAATATGTACGGCGTTTTCGGCAAAACTCAAATCATGTTAATGAAAATAATTTGGGATTGGGCATCTTACTGGGCCATACCCAATGTGATTTTTATAAATAATGGCTACACTGATATTGATTTTTTAAAACAGTTCGCATCTCCTGATGCCGGTATTGGTCCCAGGTTTTCAAAACTAAACGAACGAATGCAAGAGATGTTTCGCACATGGGCAAAATATGATGTTACGCCATGCGCCGATCATCAGCAGAATGTATTTGATTTAAACTGTCTTCGTAAATTCCATACTGAGTTGGGCCTGCAATATAAACCCGGCGAGATGATTGCAAAGGTTGAATCTAATTTGAGCATATTAGTACAAATTTCGGCAGAGATATTCCGCCTGGTGAGTGCCCGGGTGCATGATACGCCAGCCGATATGAAAGTGAATCCTTATGACATGAAAATTGATGATGGGAAAGATGAACTTCTCAAAAAATCAGCGACTCAACATGCTTTACCTGTTGTTCAATCCATCAGGATTGATATTGCCACGATGTGGTTGCAAAACATAAAAAATCCGGAAAATGAATTTGCATAATAATGTTTCGGGTAACATGGAATACATTCAAAAAGTATTCCTGGGTGTACAGGTCTACATGCAGGAAAATCACGACATGGAGGAGTTGATTACTTTTCTTGATGCTGAACCTCCGGGTTTTCGTTCTGTTGCTTACGAAAGCGCCTCCATGGAGATGGCGCTGCCGGAATTGCTTAGCGGTACGGCATTAGATAACTGGAAGAAATTTTACCAACGTTCTGCAAAAGTGCATACATTTCATATGCACATTGGGTTGGGCTGGGCATTTGCCAAAACTGAAACTGTCCAATCGCCTTACCTGCTGTCCATGCAACCGTTGATGCGCCTTATGGTTTTTGACGGAATGGGTTATTACTATGGTCTTTTCAAAGGGAGAAGAACAGTTAAAAACCAATGGGTACCGGAAGGTATAGTGCAACAGGAATTGAAGGGATTTGACCAGGGGCTCGGCAGGCGTTTATGGTATATAAGTAAAGGCGAAGTAAACGAACTCGTTCAGCTAATTCAACCTTTTCAGCTACCAAGACATCCAGATTTATGGCGGGGCGTGGGAATAGCATGTGGTTATGTTGGAGGTAGCGGGAAAGCCGATCTGGAACGACTGCTACACTTTTCGGACGAATGTAAGGATGATCTTTGCACTGGAATTGCCTTAGCTGCAATAAGCCGCAATGCATCAAATAGTGTTTCTGAACATATTAATTTAGCATGCAATATTATTTGCGGGAAGCCTTTGAAAGATGTTTTAAATGATGAATCGCTTAAAAAACAATTTGAATGAGAATTAGAAATTATCATTTAAAATTTCTAACTTAACTATCGATAGAGTTTGCCAGGATAAAACCACACGATTAAATCTAACCACAATCCCACCCATTAACAGCGTCAAAATAAATTTTTCAATTATGAAAAAGAGTACAATACTTTCTGCTATGATGGTTCTTACGGGCATAGCCTGTGCAATATTGCTAAAAGACGGTCTTGCCTACCTGGTAGCGGCACTGATGGCGCTTACCATCATTGGTACCGTCAATAGCAACAGGTCAGGAGTCATGAAAATGACCAGGTGGGCAAAAGCCAATCCCAAAAAAGCACAGGTACTTATTACTATGTTGCAATTAGCTTTAGCGGTGTTGGGAATTTTTGCAGGTAATAATCTCAAGGAATTAGGGTTTGAATTTTCAGACACTACAGCCTATATATTTGGCACCATAGCGATCATCGGTTTTTTATCGGTACCATTCCTGCCCAAACGGCGTGCAATAGCTATTCCCAGGGTGGTGAACAGGCACAGATCAGCGTACATAGGTATAGCACTCTCGTCCTTTGTAATGATGGTGGTATTTGGAAACAGAATTGCAAACGATTATCCAAATTCTTCCATAACTCATGCCGTTAAAGCAATCGATACCGCAATTTTTCCCGATAACAACACGCCTGCAAATCCTGATGATGAAGCTTTGAAACCGGAAGATGAAAGAAATTACGAACAGGCTTTGGCTGATGGATCACCGGGTAATTTCGCAGTTTTTGCCGTGTATACAATCCCCGATAAGGAAACGATCACCTCGTCTTCCCTCTCTAAAAAAGAAGCAAGGGAAACACTAAAGGCGGAAAAGAAGGCATATCGATTAGAGAAGAGAAAGAAAAGAATGATGAATCTCCTTATAAAACACAGGTTGGCTGTAGAGGCTGGAACAGCCATTCTGGGGGTATTCTTAATTATACTTCTGGTTGGCTCTACGTGTGCCGGGCTTTGTCTTATGTTAGGTGCATTCGGCGATGCTGGAGTCGGCTCTATTCTTCTAGGGGCTGTTATTACCGCAGGATCTGTCTGGGGAATAATAGCAACGGGCAGAATGCTCAGAAGAAAAAATAAAACAGAGCCGTGAATTGCGCACTAATTACCGGTGCGTCCAAAGGAATTGGACGGGCTATCGCCTTACAGCTCGCCAAAGATCACCACCTGCACATTTTAATTAATTATTCTTCAGACACCAATGCAGCAAAGGATACACTGGATAAAATTTGCGTTGAGGGAGGCAGCGGAGAACTTCTGAAATTCAAAGTTCAGGACAAAAAGGGAGTTGATGCAGCAATTTCCGGGTGGCAGCAAAACAACCCAGAAAAATTCATTAAAGTCCTCGTTAATAATGCAGGTATTACAAAAGACGGTTTATTTATGTGGATGCCCGAAAATAATTGGGATGAGGTTATCGCCGTTTCTTTAAAAGGCATGTTTAACGTTACACAACATGTTATCAGGCAAATGATGAAGAATAAGACAGGCCGGATCATTAATATATCATCTGTCTCCGGGCTGAGAGGCGTGCCCGGGCAAACTAATTATTCAACTGCCAAAGCGGGTATTATCGGGGCAACTAAAGCATTGGCGCAGGAAGTTGCGAAAATGAATATCACCGTAAATGCAGTCGCTCCCGGATTTATTAATACATCGATGATTGACAACACTGATGTTGAAAAATACATCAAAGCAATTCCCGCCGGGAGAGTTGGAGAACCTGAAGAGGTTGCTCACCTGGTAAGTTTCCTGGCTTCAGAAAAATCTGCATACATTACAGGAGAAGTTATTAATGTCAACGGTGGACTTTATTCTTAATAATGATCAGCAAAGAAAAAATAGAATTCTATATTCCCCAGCGTGCACCTTTCATTATGATCGATAATCTCCTGGAAGCCACTACTGAAACATTTAAAACAAACTTTTGGGTTTTGCCGGATAATATCTTCGTTGAAAATGGACTACTAAGGGAATATGCCCTTATTGAAAATATTGCACAAAGCAGTTCCGTAGGTTTGGCTCTAACAAAAATGCCTGCGAAAAAAAAACCTGTTGAGGGGATTATTGGTGGCATCTCAAAATTAAAATTGTATGATTTACCCCGGGTTAACGACATTATATATACCATTGTTACCTTAATAGTTCAACTGGAAAATATGTATTTATTGAAAGGTGAAAACTTTGTAAACGGCAAGATGCTCCTCGAATGTGAAATAAAGCTGGTTGGCGTGTAAGGTTACGTATGGAATTATTTTTTTAAAAAAATTATATGTTGACAACGCAGGAACTAAAGGACATACTTAAAAAACAGATCATTGAAGAATTAAATCTCCAGGAGATTAAGCCGGAAGATATTAAGGATGATGCCCCATTGTTTGGAGATGGTCTGGGGCTGGATTCAATTGACGCATTAGAATTAGTAGTGTTAATGGAAAAATATCATGGTGTAAAAATTCTTGATGAAACAATTGGTAAAAAAGTTCTTGCTTCCGTTAACTCAATGGCTGAATATATACAGCAAGAAAACTCCAAAAACACGTGAAAATATTTGTTACAGGTATTGGTGTTATAAGTGCTATCGGTATAGATGCTAAAGAAAATCTCAGTTCCTTACAAGCAGGGATAACCGGTATTACCAAATCATATATTTATAATCTCATGCTTGGCGAGGTAAGGTTAACTAATGAGCAAATTATTCAAATGCTTGGTCTGCCTGGTGAAGATTTTTCACGCACAACACTTCTCTCCCTTATTGCAGCGAAGGAAGCTTGGGGAAACAACTGCATCCAGGACAATATTCGTACAGGACTAATATCCTCAACATCTGTAGGGGGTTTAGACAGGATGGAGAAATATTATTTCGAATATCAAAAGAATGAGTCATCAAACGGCTATAAACTCATGACACATGACAATGGGAGAATTACAGAAAGGGTTGCTTTTGAATTAGGTATATCAGGTTACATTGGCACCATCTCAACCGCCTGTTCATCGGGTGCCAATGCAATTATGCAAGGGGCCCGCTTCATTGAAGGAAATAAACTGGACAGGGTAATAGTTGGCGGCTGCGATCCGCTTGCACTGTACGATATAAAAGGTTTCAGCTCCCTGAATATTTATGACCAGGATATATGTAAGCCATTTGATGAATCAAGGAAGGGTTTAAACCTGGGGGAAGGCGCCGGATTCCTCGTTCTTGAAAGTGAGCAAAGTACTGCTATCACCGGCAACACCCCACTCTGTATATTGTCCGGGTGGAATAACGCTACGGATGCTTTTCATCAAACAGCAAGTTCAGCAGATGGCAAGGGCGCCGGCCTGGTCATGACAAATGCATTGACCAAAGCGAACATAACCCCGGAAAAAATAAGCTATATCAATGCACACGGTACCGGAACCGGAAATAATGACTTATCAGAATCAATAGCTATACAGCGTGTGTTCAATAATAATATTCCGCCGTTCAGTTCCACCAAAGGATTTACCGGGCACACTTTGGCTGCAGCAGGTGCTATTGAGGCCGTGTATTGTGTGCAGTCCATCCAGGCACAATCAATATTTCCGAATTTGAATTTTTCTACCCCCATGACAG
>JBDTOV010000287.1:0-5509 GCA_039933035.1 Ginsengibacter sp.
AACCGGCTTCCACTGTTTGTGCATTGGCTGTACCGCCTACATCCAGGAAGTTGGCGGGCTCGCCACCACTTAATTTAATCATATCCATGGTAGCCATGGCAAGGCCTGCGCCGTTTACCATGCAACCCACGTTACCATCTAATTTTACAAAGTTTAAATTAAACTGTCCGGCTTCCACCTCTGTAGGGTCTTCTTCGCTCAGGTCTCTTAACACCGCAATATCGGGGTGACGCATCAATGCATTGTCATCAATATTCATCTTACAATCAACCGCAATAATTTTATCATCGCTGGTTTTAAACAGGGGGTTTATTTCCAGCATACCGCAATCAGAACCTACATAGGCTTTGTATAAATCCGTTACAAATTTTACACAGTTCTTAAAAGCAACACCGCTCAGGCCTAAATTAAAAGCGATCTTTCTTGCCTGGAAGGGCTCCAGGTTACCGCCCGGATAAACCCATTCTTTAAATATTTTTTCGGGGGTATCATGTGCTACGTCTTCAATATTCACTCCGCCCTCGGTACTGTACATAATTACATTTTGTCCCTTGGTTCTGTCTAATAAAATAGACAGGTAAAATTCCTTCACGGGGTTTGGCCCATCATAATAAACATCTTGTGCAACCAGAATCTTGCTTACTAATTTGCCTGCCTCACCGGTTTGTATGGTTACCAATGTGCCGCCCAGGATATTTTTTGCTATCTGCAAAACTTCTTCGGCCGATTTGGCAACTGCCACGCCACGTTGCTCGGTACCTACAATTTTCCCCTTACCACGGCCACCCGCATGTATCTGCGCTTTAATAACCGCAAACTTACTGGCATACTGGGTATGAATTTGCCTGTATGCCTCTTCAGCCTGGCCGGGAGTGCTGCATGGTATGCCTTCCTGAACGGGGACATTGTATTTTTTTAAAATTTCTTTAGCCTGATATTCGTGAAGATTCATAAACAAAGAGTTTTGGCGAAGATAGGAAAACTGTGGTGAGTTTTTTGGGTGGATTTTTTTCGTTTTTCTATTTTGCAAGTTTGGGGAGGCCAACTCTGGCAATCACTTCATTTGCTTCAGCAAGTTTTTGTGGAAACAAATTTTTACCCCTTAATTTTTCCAGCGATTTGTCAATTTTTACAATTGGCATTTTGCTTTGATTCAACTTTTCTATTGTTGTCATGATTGTAAATTTAGGACATTTTTTGTTTCACCAAAAATGCTTCATATTCCTGTCCTCTTTCAAATTCATTCCAAATATCATTTTGAAGTCCAAATATCTGGAAATCAGGTAGAATGGCTTCAAGATTTGTTGTAATCTCCATTCTATAAAGTCTTGTTCTTGCTTTGTTGCTTCCCGAAGCATACACCCAGACATTTGGATGTTTATTTGTAAACACATACAATGTTGAAGCAACTGTAGCCAGAATTTTTTGACTGTCACTGTTATTTGTAATTATTTTATCATCAATAGAATTGGTGTCTTCATTGTAGTCGCCAAAAGCTAAATTATAAATATCATTTTCAAGCATTTCAGAATAAACAACTAATTTTTTTACTTCGCCATTGGGTCCAATGCTGGTAAATTTAAATAGCTCAGCTTTCCGTTCTGTCAAATACTCGCAACGGGGTAAATTCATTTATCTTTTGTTAAAATTATTGGTGAGCTTTTTGCAAAAAATCAGATTCCCGTGGATTACGAAGCAGTGCAGCTTTGCTTTGGTATTAAAAAATCCTGGTTGGTAATGGCGGTTTCAATAAGGGTGCTTACGGTCATAAGCATTTCTACATCTTTTCCTTTGTAAATACGTGGATTGCTCATTTTTAAAAGTTTTATTGGTTAGGAATAAATTGAGGAGGTAAGATTTAAAATATTTTGGAAATATGCAATACCTCAAAGTGGTAAGTTTTTGAGGGAAGAAGGTAGCTGGAGAATTTGCCTAGAAATTTTAATCCGTAAACAAATTATTATTTTTATTAAATTGCATTGAAGCAATAAACAAAACAGCACAAAATATATAATACCAGGTTGCTGATAATAGTACCTTTTTAACAAATTGAAGTAGGGATTACTGCGTCAATGGTGGTTTTGTAAGCATACCATTGAGAATGTCTGTTTATCGCTAGAAAAATCCTAATTTTAATACATTAAAACTGAAATTATTAATATGAATAATAAAGAACTGTTTATTAATGGATTTCTTGAACGAATTGCTAACCAATACCCACAATCCACTAATCCGAAAAATAATATAGACTTAGCGTTTGAAATATTTGCAATAGCCGCAGCATTAGACAAACCTTTTCAAGAAGTTTTTGATAATATCTTAATAAAAGATAAAACTGGAAAGAAATCAGGGAATTTAGATGGAGGAATCGATGGGATTTGGTTTAACGATCTAGGAGACTATTTTGAGATGAAAGTTTTCCAATGCAAAAATTCTTATAGCTTAAAAGATAATGAAATAAACAAATTCAGAAATGATGTAAAAGATATTTTTGTTGATGGAAATAAAGTGGGGAAGGAGAAAATTGATGATCTTGAACCATACATTAACGATTATGTAAGTATATCACAGAGTGGTAAAATAATAGAGATTAAACTCTATTTTATTTTCAATGGTAACATAGTTGATTCACAATATACAAATAACGAAAGCGCTTATGGAATATATAATAATCCGGATAGCTATTTTTGGATTTATGACTCAAATTGGATTTATGGAAAGTTAGCTTCCTTTTCGAAGAATTATAGAAACAAGGTTGAATTTGTTTTTCATCCTGAAAATTCCAATTTTGCAATACAAGATAACCAAGCATTATATACTTATTCAATAGGAAATACTAGGGCTGCCAATTTTAGAGTTTATGCTACTGAAATATGTGAACTTATTGAAAAGGAAATTAGCGTTAATGGCACTTTTGATTTACTTTTTGAAGAAAATATAAGGCAGTATTTAGGTGCTTCTAAATTTAGAGCAAATAGAAAAATGAATGAAACTCTTAATAGCGAAGATGCAGTTTTATTTCCTTTCCTTAATAACGGAATTACAATTGTTAGTGAGCAAATGACTGTTCCAAGGAATGCCCAGAATGGCGAATATGTTCTTCCTGTAATAAATCCGCAAATAGTTAATGGTTTACAGACAAGTAGAGTACTTTTTGAAATTTATAAAGATGAAAAGAAAAGAGAAAACTTAAAAGGGGTTTTCGTTAATGTAAGGGTTTATGAAAGCAAAGAAAATGGCTTGATTGAAAAGATTACTGATGCGACGAACACTCAAACTCCAATCACTAATAAAGACAAAATAAGTAATAAAGATTTTAATGAACTGGCAAAGGCAGTATTTGCAAATAATGGGATAGATTATATTACTAAGAGAGGTGAAGGATTTGGGACAACTTCTATACCTTATTCAAAACAGGTAGAAAGCGAAACAATTATTAAATTTTGGTTTGCAACGTTATATGAAAAGCCAGAAACTGCGAAAAATAGTATTGCAGGGGTGTTGCAAGAAATTTATGATGCGTCAACACTTGAAAAACATCCATTAGAATTTTTATTTAATGGAAACCCTGACTCGCCCATATATAGACAATTTATAACTGCATTTGAAATTTATAAATATATTCAAGCTAATAAAACAAAATATTTGTCTGAATATGAATTAGTTGCTTATGCAGATGAAATGATTGCTTATGGGATTTACAAGTTTATAGGAACCGATCTGCAAGATTATGCAGATGAAACAAGATTGAAAAGTGCATATGAAGACACATTAGCTACGATAGATAAATGTGTTGCAAAAAATAAAAAGGAAATAGAAGAAAAGGAAAAAACATTTTCACTAAATGGGTATTTCAAAAAATCCAAATGTAGATATGATTTTAATGAAGTTAAAGGTATTATTGAAAGTGATACCTTGATAGATGACTTAAAGAAAATATCATAATCCGAACTGCTTACAATAAAAGCCCAATAAAGTTATACCGTACAAGAGTGCGACGCCAATAAAGCCCAATAGCATTCCCAAAGCCGGTCCCCAAAAAATGCCTATATAAAACCCTATAATTCCTTTAACAATATCTTACCTTACCTTTGGCAGCTAAAATTATTGTTTGTATGATGGAGAAAATTAAGGAATCGGTTGATTTTATTAAGGGCTTATACAGCGAAAGACCGGTTGTGGGTATTGTTTTGGGCAGTGGCCTGGGTAGTTTTACCAACGAAATAAATATTGAAAAAGAAATTCCTTATGCTGATATTCCGCATTTTCCGGTAAGCACCGTGGAAGGGCATAGCGGCAAACTTATTTTTGGTGAGCTGGGTGGTAAAAAAATTGTTGCCATGGCGGGCCGTTTTCATTTGTATGAAGGTTATTCATCGGAGCAGACCGTTTTTCCGATAAGGGTTTTGAAATTTTTAGGCATTGATACGTTGCTGGTAAGCAATGCGGCGGGTGGCGTTAATCCTTCTTTGGAAGTGGGCGACCTCATGATTATAACAGACCATATAAGCCAACTGGCACCCAACCCGCTGGTTGGTAAAAATTATAAAGAACTGGGGCCAAGGTTTCCGGATATGAGCGAGCCTTATAAAAAACACCTTATAAAAAAAGTAAAGGATATTGCTGCAGAAAAAAATATTAAAGTGCGGGAAGGTGTTTACGTTGCGGTAACAGGCCCTACTTTTGAAACCCGTGCAGAATATAAAATGATACTTACCCTTGGCGGCGATGCAGTAGGCATGAGTACCGTACAGGAAGTAATTACGGCCGTACACATGGGACTGCCGGTATTTGCCATGAGTGTGATAACCGATGTTGGCATACGTGAAGAAGAGAATGTGATAACCCACGAGGAAGTTTTGCAGGCAGCTAAAGCCGCAGAACCCAATTTTAAAGCTTTAATATGCGAACTGATTGCACAACTTTAAGCACCAATTGATGAAGCCCATTTTTGCCCTTACCCTTTTGGTTTTTTGTTTTGAGTTTGCGCAGGCGCAGCAACCGGATATTTTTAACCAGATTGGCAGCAGGGTAAAAGGTATAGGAAGTTCCGGATCGGGCGGCAGAGATACGATTGGGTTTGAGCATCGCAATGATAAAAAAGATTCCATCGGCATATACTATAAATACCTCGATTCTATCCGCAGTATTCCTTTCGATTCTACTATCAACGATTTTGATAAATATTTTTCAATACCATCGTCTTATATATACCTGGGTAATAACGGCGCCGCTGCCTATCCCATAGTTTACCAACCCAATGCCAAACCGGGTTGGGATGCAGGTTTTCATGCCTATGATGCGTACCGGTACACATTGGAGGGAACTAAGATTTACAAAACCAACAGGCCTTTTTCGCAATTGAGTTACCAACTGGCATCGGGTAAGGAGCAGATGATTAAAATACTGCACACCCAAAACCCACGCCCGAACTGGAGTTTTGGATTTGATTACCGGCTGATAAGTGCTCCCGGATTTTTTACCAACCAGAACACCAATAATAAAAGTT
>JBDTOV010000288.1:0-5499 GCA_039933035.1 Ginsengibacter sp.
AACCTCGACAGACAGAATCAAAATCTGTTGTACTACCTTTATACTATGGGACAAAAAGGAGTGCAAAAGTAAGGTTATGGATTGTTTTTGCAAACAGAAATTTTAGAAATATTTCCTAATAAGTCCATTATGGTATAATTAAAACAAAACCTCTTAATACCACTACGGATTGATCTTATGCAGCATCTTCCTCTTCTTTTAATTTTTTTATTTGATCTAAGGCATCAGGAATTACGTCGCACATAATTGTAATAATGGCCCCTGGCTTTACATGGTCGTAAGCATATTGAATCGCTTCACTTTCATTGTGCAAAATAGTAAGCGGTATTTTGTGCGTTTTAGCCTCATTAATTCCCTCCACCAATAGATTAATTATTTCATCAGCGGTACGGCCGCGTAAATGCTTATCCTGGCGAATTATTATTTCATCGAAATTTTTTGCAGATATTCTGCCAATTTCCCGAATATCATCATCTCTTCTGTCTCCCGTGCCACTGATGATGCCAACTTTATAGGTCGCATCCAGCTTATTTACAAAATCGCATAACAGTTCTAACCCGGCGGGATTATGAGCAAAGTCTGCAAGGAATTTAAAATTTTTAAATTGAAATAGATTGAGCCTGCCGGGAGTCTGGGAAACAGATGGAATAAATGTATGCAACGCCTGGCGAATATCCTCCACTTTAATATTTCTAAAAAGATAACAGGCAAGGATAGACGGTAAAGTATTCATAATATTATGCGTCGCCTTACCACCGAAAGTTATAGGAATCTCGGTTACTTTTTCTACGCGTATTTTCCAGTTTCCCTTCATAATGGTTACGTAGCCATTTTCATACACCGAGGCCAGGCCGCCTTTTTTACAGTGTTGTTTTATGCGTTCATTATTTTCATCCATGCTAAACAATGCGATGTTGCAATTGAGATCTTTTTGCATCGCATATACAAGGTCATCATCGGCATTTAAAATCGCAAAGCCATTTGGAAAAACAGTCTCCGGTAATACCTGTTTTACTTTAGCCATTTGTTCAAGCGTTTCAATACCTCCCAACCCGATGTGGTCGGCAGTAACATTGGTTACAACCGCGATATTACAATTGGTAAACGCAAGGCCGTTCTTTAAAATACCCCCTCTCGCGCATTCGAGCACTGCAAAGTCAACTGTCGGATCTTTTAAAACAAATTCAGCGCTTTTCGGGCCTGTGCAATCTCCCTTCATCATCATCTGGTTTTGTATGTACACGCCATCAGACGTGGTGAAACCCACCTTATATCCTGCCGCTTTGCAAATATGCGCTGTTAGCCTGCTGGTAGTAGTTTTACCGTTAGTACCCGTAATCGCAATGATGGGAATTCTGCCATCTGTTCCTTTTGGATACAGCATTTCCACAACAGGTTCTGCAGCGTTCCTGGCTATCCCTTCAGACGGTTCCACATGCATGCGAAAACCCGGAGCCGCATTAACTTCCAGCACCGCACCACCATTTTCAGTTATGGGCGTTTTTAAATCCATGGCCATAATATCAATTCCGCAAATATCCAATCCGATAATTTTTGAAATACGCTCGGCAAGGAAAATATTCACCGGGTGTACTTCATCCGTTACATCTGTTGAGGTACCTCCTGTAGATAGATTTGCGGTTGGTTTCACCAATACGATTTCATCCTTTGCGGGAATCGTTTCCAGGCTATAGCCTTTCTCATCAAGTATTTTCTGTGTAAACCGGTCTATTTTTATTTGCGTCAATACTTTTTCATGGCCGTAACCACGTCTTGGATCTTTATTGGTTTCCTCTATCAGCCATTGAATAGAATGTTCTCCATCGCCTGTAACGGATGCGGGTGTACGCAATGCCGCACATACGAACTTAAAATTGACTACCAAAATCCTGAAGTCGAATCCTGTAATATATTTTTCACAGATAACACTTCGACCGTATACTCTCGCCGCCTCCAATGCTCTTTCTGCCTGGTCAATTGTGGTAATATTGGTTGTAGCGCCCTTACCATGGTTACCGTCAACAGGCTTAATTACAAAAGGATATCCTACTGCATCCACCGCGATCTGCACAGTCTCGTCGCTGTAGAGAATGATACCTTTTGGCACAGGGACTTCCGCAGCGCTCAAAAGGTTTTTCGTTTCTTCTTTATCGCCTGCAATATCAACCGCGATAGAGGATGTGGTACTGGCCACTGTCGCACGAATTCTTTTTTGGTGAATGCCGTATCCCAGTTGTACAAGGCTTTGCTGGTTTAGGCGGATATAGGGGATGCCGCGTTTTACAGCTTCTTCCACAATACTGCCTGTAGAGGGTCCGAGCCGGGTGTTCTCCCTTATAACCCGCATCTGCTGTAGATCCCCTTCAAGATCGTAGGGTGAATTATCAAGTAGAAACTGTACCAATCTAAATGCTGATCTTGCAGCGAACACCCCAGCGTCCTCTTCCATATAATCAAATACTACATAATATTCCCCGTGTTTACCGGTAGTTCTTGTTCTGCCAAAACCCATGTCCATGCCCGCAAGCGTCTGCAATTCGAGAGCTATGTGTTCAATTACATGCCCCATCCAGGTGCCTTCAGCTACACGTGATAAAAATCCGCCCGGCACTCCCGGGCTGCAGCGATGTTCGTAAAGGGTAGGTAACAATTCCTCCAGTTTCTCTTTAAAACCTTCTATTTTGTTGGTGGGTAAATGTTCCATCTCTTCAAGATCGAGTTTCATTTGGATAAGTTTGGGCCGGCGCACACTCCAATAGTTAGGACCACGAAGTATTTTGATTTCTATAATCTTCATAAACGGATGGATAATTTTAAATTAATAGTCTGCTGTTTCTTTCTCACGCAAACGTTAGTTCGTAAGATAGTAATAATTCGATTTTCAAATAAAAATACAAAGACTTTGCACAATCTCTTTATCCCAATTCCGTTACTTTTGCAAATAGTATTTATTTTGACAGCGGAGGCGTATAAAATACTAACCCACATTACCATAATGACATCAAGAAATGAATCGTCGCTGTTTATATCAAAATTGAATGCATGCAAAATCCGCAGGGAAAACTTTTTGCCATAGGTGGCGCAGAGGATAAAGGCGTTGACCTGGAGAAGGGAGAAATGATTCGAAACAACCTTAATTTTTTTGAACTGGGTATTCTTCGCCAGATTTTTGAAGAGGCAGGTGGCCCCGGCATAAGGATGGAAGTAATTACTACCGCTTCCATGATACCGAATGAAGTAGGTGAAAATTACCTGGATGCTTTTGGAAAAATTGGCTGCACGAATATAGGCCTGATGCCTATACGCAACCGTGCGGATGCAATGGAAAAAGAGTATATCGAACGCATAAAAACATGTGATGCTATCATGTTTAGTGGTGGCAACCAGCTAAGGTTATCGGCGACTTTTGGCGGAACAGAATTCCTGGAAATCGCTCTTGACCGGTATAATGAAGAAAAGAATTTTGTGGTGGCCGGCACCTCCGCGGGAGCCATGGCCATGAGCAATACCATGATTTATGAAGGCAACGCTACCACCGCTCATTTAAAAGGCGAGGTAAAAATAACCACTGGCCTTGGTTTTATGGATGATGTAATTTTCGATAGTCACTTTGAAAAGAGGGGCAGGTTTGGCCGCCTTGCCCAGGCAATTGCCACGAATCCTTCGGCAGTTGGTATAGGGCTTGGAGAAGATACCGGTATGCTTATAAAAGAAGGTAACATCATGGAAGCCATTGGAAGCGGGCTGGTAATGATTATTGACGGCCATGATATTATACACAGCAACATCGCAGATATTCCTGATGGCAACCCCATAAGTGTTGAGAATATTAAGGTACATTTTTGTGAAAAGGGCAATGGCTTTTTATTGAAAGAAAGAAAATTCATTCCCGATATTAAAGAATATCATAAGCAAGCCGGCCAGGCAGCAGTTACACTTAAAAAAGCCATGTAAGATGATAGCAACGCGGATGACTTCAGGTGGCTTTCAATAAATAATAATTCTTTTTCCCTTTTTGAATCAGCACATATTTTTCATTTAAAAGCATGCCGTCGTTTACCGCGGCATCCACAGAGGTTACCTTTTCTTTATTTACAAAAACGCCTCCGCCTGCCAGCATTTTGCGGGCATCTCCTTTACTGTTAAAAATTTTGGTGTCGATTAATAAAGTAATAATATCCATTCCCTCATTCAAAATTTTTCTTTCAATGTCAATAAAGGGAACTCCTTCCAGTACCTGTAATAGCTGCTCTTCATTTAATTCTTTCAGCGTTTGCGCGGTATCGTTATTAAACAAAATGGATGAAGCTTTTACGGCAAATTCATACGCTGCGCGGGAATGCACAAGGCAGGTAATTTCTTCAGCCAGTTTCTTCTGAAGAATACGGAGGTGCTCATATCCATGATGCTGCTGTACCAGGTTATGAATCTCCTGCTGCGAAAGAAAAGTAAACACCTTAAGAAACCTTTCTGCATCCTGGTCGGCAGTATTGAGCCAAAACTGGTAAAAGCTATAAGGCGAGGTTTTATCAGCACTAAGCCACACATTTCCTTTTTCACTTTTGCCAAATTTACTTCCATCAGATTTGGTAAGCAAAGGGCAGGTAAAAGCGAATGCCTCCCCACCACTTTTACGCCTTATCAATTCAGTTCCGGTTACGATGTTACCCCATTGATCACTACCTCCAAACTGGAATTGGCAATTTTTATTTTTATATAACCAATAAAAATCATACCCCTGTACCAACTGGTAAGTGAACTCTGTAAAACTCATACCGTTTTCGCCTTCGAAACGTTTCCGAACACTGTCTTTGGCCATCATATAATTTACAGAAATATGCTTTCCGACATCCCTTATAAAATCAAGAAAAGAAATGTCCCTGAACCAGTCATAATTATTCACCATTTCCGCTGCATTCTTTTTTTTAGCATCAAAATCCAGGAATTTTTCTAATTGTTTTTTTACGGCGGCTACATTATGATTCAAAATATCCCTACCCAACAAATTGCGCTCTTCACTTTTCCCGGATGGATCACCAACCATCCCGGTAGCCCCTCCCACCAATGCTATAGGTTTATGTCCGAATTTTTGCAAATGCATGAGGACCATTATCGGTATAAGACTACCAATATGAAGGCTATCAGCAGTTGGATCGAATCCTACATAACCCGTGGTTGGTTCCTTACAAAGTTGCTCCTCAGTGCCAGGCATTATATCCTGGATTAACCCACGCCACTTTAGTTCTTCAATTAAGTTTTCCATATATATTTAAAAAAATGATCCCGCGGAATACATCCGAAAGTTTCAAAAATAGTACACAAATGCATAGTATGGCAATTGAATTTCTATAAGCAATAGCACTTCCGTTTTATTTTTTCATTCAATTCAGGCGCTGCCATTTCCCATGCTATATAGTAAACGTTCCTTCTTTTAGACCCAATGATCCTTCTATTAGACCCATCGTTCCTTCTATTAGACCCATCGTTCCTTCTATTAGA
>JBDTOV010000289.1:0-5494 GCA_039933035.1 Ginsengibacter sp.
CGTGTTCCGCACCCGTTTGCCGGTCGCCAGCGGGTATTGCTACCCCTGCTGCCCCTCGACTTGCATGTATTAAGCCTGCCGCTAGCGTTCATCCTGAGCCAGGATCAAACTCTCCATTGTAAATGTTGTTTGATCTGACTTAAATTTTCTCATCGAAAAATTAACGTCAAAAATTCTAATTTGTTACGCTAAACTTTACCTTGTAGTCCCGATAAAAATTAAATCGGGACTGTGCTGTTACTTCCAAACTTTCAAAGATCTTTTGGCCTTTATTTGACCACCCATTTTTATTTGGGATTGCAAAAGTAAGCGCCTTTATTTACCCCACCAAATCTTTCTTTATTATTTTAAAAATTTGTAGGTAATGATGGTATTTTTTTTTGAAGAACTTATGCCTTTTTTCAAAAGCGGATCGCAAAGATAAATGGGATATCCTTTGCAACAAAATTATTTTGAATAAATATTGTTAACATATTATAAAAAGCTGATGCAGCAATGGTTATAGAGCATAAGTATTTTTCAAGCGGCTTTCTCGTTATACTGCCAACCGGCGATTAAATCAACATTCGGTGCTGTATGGATACTTAACTTCAACCAGAAAAAGACCGCCGGGCGGAACGGAAAAATCCGTCCCTGCACAATCAGCTCGTTTTATTACTTCTTTAAAGTCATTCAGCGTGATTTTTCCCGTGGCAACTTTGAGCATTGTTCCAACAAGACCACGTACCATTCCTCTTAAAAAACGATTTGCAATAACATTATAAACAATAAGATTTTTCTCTTTTTCCCATTCACTTTTATAGATTGAACAAAGGAAGTTATTCACTTGTGTATTTCTTTTGGAAAATGAAGTAAAGTCCACTGTATTGATTATAACAAATGCGGCTTGCTGTAATTTTTTGAAATCCATTGTATACGGATAATAATAAGCAGTGTCCTTCAAAAACGGATTTTTCTCACTATATATATAATAGGTATACTGCCTGCTAATGGCATCAAACCGGCAATGAGCTGTATCAGCCACCTTACTAATTCTTTTTATCACGATGTCACCCGGTAGGATTGAATTCAGGGAATATAACGCCTTTTGGAAAGACTTTTTGTTATCGAGAGAATCATAGGAACTGAACAAATCAGCTTCCGCATCAAAATGAAAATAATTTTGTAATGCATGCACCCCCGCGTCTGTACGGGATGCGCCGGTAAGCTTTAAAACCTGCCTGTAGCGCGTTTGTAAAGCCTTTTCTATTTCAGACTGGATGGTAACAGCATTTTGTTGTACCTGGAAACCAGAGTATGCGGTGCCTTTGTATGAGACTTCAATAAAATATCTTGACATGGAAAATCTGTAAAATTATTTATCAATCATCGCTTTAAACCGGTTGATATAATAATTATCAGTTAATTGAGATTGTAGCGTGTAAAATTGATCGGAATTGGAAACGAAAGCATAAGACAAATCGAAGAACCTGTATTTTCCTTCGTTCGTCAGGAATAAAAGCGAAAGATTTTTTATCTGTTCTGTACTGAAGCATCTTGAATGAAAAGCTTTTGTTGCCATCTTAATCATGTAATCATCAGAACTTTCTGAAGCCATCTTCTTGCGAAGTTTCAAAAAATCTTCATTATCCGCAAAACCTTTACAATCGGAATTAGTGGCGGAAGATTCCAGGACTTTTGGCAATACAACGATCTTGTTTTGTTGCATATTGTCATCCTGGTCTCCTGCTTTTCCTGTCGAATCATGGTTATCAACCCCAGGCTCATTTATGGCATCTGTCTTCTTTACACCAATACTGTCCTCATTTTTAATGGATTGTATATTTTCCAAAAAAACAGGATGCGTTAAAGATACCGTGCTGTCTGCTTTTGCCGTAATAGACTGCGGTACAGATGCTGTGGTATCTGCTTTTGCCGCAATAGACTGCAGTACAGATGCTGTGGTATCGGCTTCTGCAGGGACAGCCTGTGGTAAAGAGGCTGCAGTATCGCTTATTACCGGGATAGACTGTGATACAGAGGCTGTGGTATCAGATTTTACCGTGACAGTTTGCTCTAACACTTGCATTGAAGCAGTATCTTTAATTACAGATTCAGAAGGCTTGTCACTTTTAACAGCGTTAGTAGTATCGGCGATCGTTTTTACGATAGCTTTTTGCGTTGGTATAAAAATTCGAATGGTATCATTTCCAGTTTCATTTGAATCAATATATATCATTTCCAGTCCATCATTATTTCCTTTGCTCAAAAATTTTGTAGGAGGTGAAATTAATAATACGTGTCGTTCCCCCGCTACATTGCCGTTGGAATCAATTTTATCAGAAACAGGCACTTCTTTATCAGCAACCGTGGAATCTGCCTTCGCTACTGCCGGTATTTCCTTTAACGGCTCGCTTTTTTGCAGGATACTGGAATCTTTCACGACACTCGCAAGCATCTTTGAGAACGGATCACTTTGCGCATTTGTAGTAACCGTCTCTGCATTATGGGTACTTTCCCCCAGTACTATCGCAAAGGATTGCATGTTAAATAGCCCCCATCCTTTCTCACCAAAATTTTTCAAAAGAAACCCTTGATTTTTATCCTCAACCAATACCTGGAAATTTTGTTCGGGAAATTCTTTTTTCGGAAATCCCACATTTAGCTTGTAAACTCCATCAGTTAATTTGGGAAGAATTAAATAACCTGTGGAGGAAGAACTGGTAACTTTATTATTAATCTTAACATAAAAAGGCTGACTGTTTTCAGTTTGCAAATAAATAAAGTGAATTTGTTGCGCATTGGCACTAAGGGCAATAGCACACACAAAAATAACAGTCACCAAACGTCTTATTGCTGAAACGAACATATTCAGCAAATCTATTTAATAAAACATTAAAGTTTTGCCATCCATCTAAAATTTGGTTTCTTTTTACATTAAGGCCGTTAGTTTTGCGAACATTAAAAAATATTTATGAAGAAATTTTTGCTTATAATAGTGTTAACTGGCTTTTTCGGAATGGCCAATGCCCAGGATGATAGCCAGCCTGAAAATAGCGATACTACATGGAAACATGAATACAGGGCAACGGCAACCCGCATTAATGACCTGGTACACACTAAAGTTGAGGTAAGTTTTGACTATGATAAAGCGTGGATGTATGGAAAAGAATGGGTTACCCTTCATCCACATTTCTATACAACTGACTCCCTTACATTAGATACTAAAGGCATGGAAATAAAAGAAATTGCCCTGGTGAAAGGCATTTCGAAGGTTCCTTTGCAATATGCTTACGACAGCATGCAGATAAGAATCACCCTGGATAAGATGTACAAAAGAGGAGAAAATTATACCATTTATATAAATTACATTTCAAAACCTAATGAATTAAAAGTACACGGGAGTGAAGCCATTACTGATGCGAAAGGTTTGTATTTTATTAATCCGACAGGGGAAGACCCCGACAAGCCTACCCAGATATGGACACAAGGTGAAACGGAAGCTAACAGTGCGTGGTTCCCTACTATAGATAAGCCCAACCAAAAGACTACGGAAGAAATTATAATGACCGTACCTTCCAAATATGTAACGCTGAGTAATGGCGTTCTGACAAGCCAAAAGAAAAATAATGATGGTACCAGAACTGATGACTGGAAGATGGATTTGCCTCATGCACCTTATTTATTTTTCATGGGAGTTGGTGATTATGTTATTGTAAAAGACCACTACAAAAAATTACCGGTTGATTATTACGTAGAAAAGGAATATGCACCTGTTGCTAAAAAAATATTTGGTGAAACGCCTGCTATGATTGGCTTCTTTGAAAAAATAACCGGGGTTCCTTTTGCATGGCCAAAATACGACCAGATTGTTGGAAGAGATTACGTTAGCGGCGCAATGGAAAATACGACAGCAACCCTACACCAGGAAAGCGCTTATCAAAATGCAAGGCAATTGACAGATGGCAATAAATGGGAAGATGTTATTGCCCATGAACTATTCCACCAGTGGTTTGGGGATTTGGTAACAACGGAAAGCTGGAGCAATATCACCCTGAATGAATCATTTGCAGACTATAGTGAAACGCTTTGGTATACGTATCGGCATGGCAAAGATGCCGGGGATGAACATATAGAAGAAAACAGGGAAACCTATCTTCAGAATCCCGCAGATGCATCTAAAAATCTTGTTCGTTTTTATTATAAAGACAAAGAAGATGTATTTGACCAGGTCAGCTATCCTAAAGGAGGCGCCATCCTGCACATGTTGCACAATTATGTAGGTGACAGCGCTTTCTTTACCTCATTAAACCTGTATTTGAATACATATAAATTTAAGAGTGCTGAAGCGCACGAATTGAGGTTAGCTTTTGAAGCCGTTACCGGGGAAGATTTAAATTGGTTTTTTAATGAATGGTATTACGGCAACGGTCATCCTGATATAAACATTAATTATGATTACCATGATAAAACTGAAAGAGTAATTATAGAACAGACCCAAACGAATAGTGGCGTTTTTAAATTTCCCCTGGCTATAGACGTTTACAGCAATGGCCATAATAAGAAGAGATACAAAGTATGGGTAAACGACAAAGTGGACACCTTCTATTTTCCAAGCGAAAACAAACCATCCCTGGTAAATGTAGATGCTGATAAAGTTTTGCTTTGCAGGAAAACCGATAACAAAACCGCCGAAGAATTTGAACAGCAATATAAATATGCAGGTAATTATATGGACCGCAAAGAAGCCCTCAAATATTTTGCCGATAATAAATTAAGCACCCTGGTAACCGGCCTGAGCGATACCTACCATGGGCTCAGGCTATTTACTTTGGAGAAACTGGACGAGACTAAAGGATATTCCGTACCTACCGTTTTAAATGCGATAGAGCAAATGGCGGAAAAGGATCCCGACAAATTAGTGCAGGCAAAAGCGCTTGAAATGTTAGTTAAAGTGAATGATAAAAAATATGAACCACTTTTTGCAAAATTCGTAAATGATTCTTCCTATTCTGTTGCAGGTTCTGCGCTTGATGGACTAATAACCCTTAACCCCGCCAATGCATATACGCTTGCAAAAAAATACAGTTCGGATGCAAAAGGAAAGTTAGGTGCGGTAGTGAATAAAGCCGTTATGGCCAATGCCACTGAAGATGATTTTAATATCGTTTATGACAATTATAAGGCTTCTCCTCCATCACAGGATAAAGTACAGGAAACGATTGTATTTGGCAAATACCTGGTGGGGATGAAAGAAAATACCCATGTGAAAAAAGGCGTAAATGAAATAATAAAATTCCGGAACCAAATTCCCGAAAAATACAGGAGTTTTATTGATCCCGGGTTTAAACAGGTATTTGGTAAAATAAGCGCTGCGCAGCGATCTGCAGGAAATACAGAACTGGCCGATTATGTTGAAGGACTTTTGAAGTAAAAATCGCTGCGGAGCCAGAGCCCCAACTTAACCCACATTGCAGGTAAATATCGGACAAACGTTAAAAATTTTACCGTTTTT
>JBDTOV010000290.1:0-5452 GCA_039933035.1 Ginsengibacter sp.
ATGATAAAGAAGTAACTAATAATCCAAGGCAGCTTGCTACAAATAATTTGTTCTTGTGAATTGTTGGTCCCATATACTTTTATTTTTTCAGCAATTTTTAAAAATGATTAATGAAAGAAAAATCGATCACCCTTTACTTATTCAGTATTTAATATTAACGACCACCCTTTTTTTTAACCAAAAATTTCAACCGCTATACCGATATGTTGCCGGTGTATAATTGTATTCAAATTGATCATCAACAGCTGTTCATTGAGAATTTTATATTCTCTTAATAAACCAACTCCTTCGATAAAGAACACGACTTATTTAAAATAAATATGATAATAATTTTCACGTCCAGACATTCTTACATAGGAGTGGTTTTTAAGTACCATTGGGTGGGTGACACATTAAGTTTATTTTATAGTAGAAAAACGATACATCGTACTCGTTTCATAAATGTCCCCAGGCTCTAAAACGGTGGTTGGAAATGAAGGCTGGTTGGGTGAATCAGGAAAATGCTGGGTTTCCAAACAAAAGGCAGTTCTGAAATCATCCCTGGTTCCACCTCTAACGATGTTTTTCGATTGCATAAAATTACCGCTATAAAATTGAACGGCTGGTTCTTCCGTCAACACTTCCAGCACGATCCCCGTTTTATTACCGGTTGCTATGGCTGCTTTTTTGAGACCTTTTCCATTTAAAACAAAATTGTGGTCATATCCTTTGCCATTTTTAATTTGAAGATCATCTGCGTCTATACCATTGCCAATAACCGTTGGTTTGTGAAAATCAAAAGGCGTATTCAAAACGGGTTCTATTTTGCCAATAGGAATTAATGTGGAATCTACGGGCGTATAATAATCGGCATTTATCATCAACAGGTGGTCATCTATGGGGCTCCCTATACTATTTAAGTTAAAGAAGGCATGGTTAGAAAGATTCAGTACTGTTTTTTTATCAGTGGTTGCGTGGTAGTCAATTTTCAATTCGTTGTGATCAGTTATACTATAAATAACTTTTACGCCCAGGTTACCCGGAAATCCTTCTTCCATATCTCCCGACAAATAAGTCAGTTCCACAATACTATCGCCAATTTGCTTTGCATCCCAAACTACATACTGAAATCCTCTAATACCGCCATGTAACGAGTTAGGCCCGTTATTTTTGTGCAAGGAATATTCTTTACCATCTAATATAAATTTCCCATTAGCAATACGGTTTCCATAGCGGCCAATGATGGCGCCATAATAAGGTTCAGTAGCGGTTTGATATTCGTGTATGGTATTAAAACCTACCACTACATCGACTAATTTATCATTTTTGGCAGGGACCAATAAACTCACTATCCTTCCACCATAATTGGTGATCGCAGCTTGCATGCCTTTCGGGTTTTTTAAAACGTAAAGTCCTGTTTGCTTACCATCGATTGTTGTTTCGAAATCCTCTTTATTCAGGATGTTAATTCCATCCCGGATGCTCTCTCTATTTATTTCTGGATTGTCAATGCTCATATATTTTGTTTTCTGATGACTCACTGAAATAAGACAAAAATTAATCGTTAATAGCGCCTGGTTTTACCTTGTCAGCAGCAAAAATTGTTTCCGGTTTGTGTTATGGGTGTATACGGCTTAAGAAATAATCAAACAAAGTTTCATAGAATAATTGCACCAGTTTTCCACGACTAATAAAGAATAAAATGAATTCGCTTATTGCCCGCTTTTTAAATTAAACATTTATTAGACACCATTCCTTTCACGTTAACTTTTCTGAAAAAAAAATCTCCACTTCCAGGGTATTTTCTTAATTCTTCGTCTTTTAAATTTTCCCGGGCAGTAGTAATTACCAGGTAATCTAAATTTTCACCGGCAAAAGTGCAGGAAGAAACCTGGGGTACGGGCACTTCAATCTTGTCAATTAACTGACCGTTATGTGGATTCCACCTGTAGACGCCAAACCCGCCCCAGTGAGCAATCCAAAGCAATCCTTCTTCGTCTATAGTCATCCCATCAGGCGATCCCATTCCATTGGGTATTTGAACTATGTTCTTTTCAAAAATAATTTCACCCGATTTTTCGTCGAAAATAAAAGACTGGACAACGTTGGTTGGACTATCTATATAGTATAAACGTTTATTATCCAGAGACCATGCGATGCCATTAGAAATGGTAGTTCCATTTATTTTTTTGTGAACATCCAAATTGGTATCAATACAATATAATGCGCCGGCATTATTGGTATGTTCAAGATGCATGGTACCCAGCCACAACCTGCCAGCGCTATCACATGCGCCATCATTGCAACGATTTTCAGAGCGCGATATCTCAACATCAAGCAGCCACTCCAATTGTTCTGATTCCAAATTAAATCTTGCTATTTTCGTATCAAGCGCTAATATCAATTGATCGCCCTTTCCCTGTAAAACCAGGGTTAGCCTGTAATTAAATTTCCAGGATCGTGTAATTTGGCTTAGCCAACTATATTCGTATAAAATTCCATTTTCGATATCTACCCAAAAGCAGCATTTTCTCTCCGCATGCCACAAAGGACTTTCGCCAAGAATGCATTGCGATGGATAGAGTATCTCCGCTATCATGGTTTTGTAATTGTTGTTTTAACCGGCCAATATTTTTCTAATTTTTTTCTTAAAAAAGTTACACTTCTTTCTAATTGGTCCATCCCATCCACGCCATCTTCAATGCTGATCCAGCCATCAAAGCCTGCTCCTTTCAGAATAGAAAAAATGGCATCGTAATCGTTTAATCCTTTTCCAATTTCCCCATGACTTAATCGCTTCGCATACCCTTGTGCTCCACCCTCTTCTTTTCGAAGATCTTCAAGGGTTCCCTCTTTAAGATACCGGTCGCTGGCATGCATAGTAACTACCCGGTTCGCAACCCGTTGTAAAAGTTCTATGGGATCTTCGCCTGCGAGATATGTATTGCTCGGATCATAATTGACGCCAAAATAAGGATGATTCAAACTATTTACGAGTTTACAAAAAATATCCATTTTTTGCGCAAATTCAGGATATTCCCAGAAATCATCTTTATAATGATTTTCAAGTATGAGGGTTATTTTTCTATCGGCTGCATAAGGCAGGCAGGCTGAAATACTATCGGCTGCTAATTTTACTCCTTCATCTATTGAGAGTTCAGGGCGTTTCTGGCCCGAGAGTACCCGGCAATAGGATCCACCCAATGCAAAAGTCATATCAATCCATCTTTTCTGCTTTTCGATTTCTTTTTTCCGGAACGCCACATCAGGATGCGTAAAATCCGGGGAGCAACACATCATGGGAATAGACTTGCCATGATCTTCAACCTGTTTCCGGAATTTCAACCAATTGCTTTCATCTTTCATCTCCAGGAAACCTGCGTACCATTCCAATCCTTCAACATCCAGTTTAGCTGCCAACTCTATCCATTCAGATACCTGCATACTACCATCCTTACACAGAGCTTGCATATAGGCTTTTGGGAATACGGCTAACCTGGGCATAAAAATTTTATTTTAAGACAACGCTACATACTTTTTCTTTTTTTACCCTTCACCTTTGACTCCTTCCGAAAAGTAGAGGAAATGTAAGTATGTAAAGACGCCATTATTTAATAGTTGATGTGTCTTTTGGAGGATTGCGCCCGATAAAGGGATGTTGTTCCAGGTCCACCACCTGGCCGCTTATAGGCCCACTTTCATCAGCAAGCCAATAAACAGCCGCAATCGCAATTTCCTCGGGCCACAAAATACGACCGGCGGGTGCATATACCGGCGGAAGATCCTTATACCAATCGTCTGACAAGCCGTGATCTTTTTTCCGTTGTTTTTCTGTTTCAGTTAGTACCCAGCCCGGATTAATTTGATTTACACGAACCCCATTTTCGCGATGTAATGTATCACCGAGGTTCCTGGTCATCGTCATTAATGCACCTTTGGAAACACTATAAGCAAAAAGATTTGGTTCGCCACTCCAGGCATTTACCGATCCTATATTTAACACGCATCCGTGCTGCTCTGTTAAATGGCTTAAAGCGGCTTTTATGAGCAGGAATGGTGCAATAGTATTCACCTCTAAAACTTTTTGAATAAATGCCTTATCAGTAGTATGAATGTTGGATGAAACAACCATCGCTGCATTATTTACAACAGCATCCAGTTTCCCAAAAGATTTTATCGCAAGGCCAACAAGCCGTTCAGGAGCGCCTTCCTGGCTAATGTCTTCAACGTGCAATATCGCCTTATCTTCTCCCAATTCGGCAACCACTTGCCTTCCCCAATTTTCTTCCAGGCCATGTATAACAACACAGGCGCCTTCTTTTACGCATCGGATCGCGATGGCTTTACCTATGCCTGTAGTACTACCTGTTATAATAATAACTTTATCTTTTAATCGCATATTTACTTTTTAAACCGGTTTAAGTACACTTTTTACAACTTCTCCTTTATGCATTTTCTCAAATGCCGTGTTCCATTCTGTAATAGGCCAAACGCCACCAATAATAGGTTTTACATCCAACTGACCGCTTGCCATTAATGCAAGAACACGTTCCCACATGGGCCAGTTATGACTAAAGCTACCTTGAAGTCTTATATTTTTCTGGACCAGTGGATCAAGTGAGAATCCTAATGGCTGAGGTCCCCATCCAACTTTCGTAATCTTTCCATTAGGTCTTACCAATTGCATGGCAATCTTCAACGTGATGCTGGCACCTGCTGCGTCTATAACACAATCAGCTCCAAGGCCGTCACGTTTATTTGCCCATTCTGTGGCATCCCCGATTATGGCTTCGCAACCATATTGTTTTGCAATATCTAACCGGTGTTTGTCTGCCTCCAAGCCCACAATAGCTACCTGGGCTCCACTGAGCCTTGCCATTGCGGCACATAAAATTCCTATGGTACCAGGTCCAAGTACAACAACGCGATCGCCCGGTTTTAGACCTGTGTTTTCGACAACAGCACTGTAAGCTACGCAGCAGGGCTCCGTGAGACAAGCATGTTCGAATGGTATTTCATCAGGTACCTTATGTAAACACCGGGCAGGAACCCGCACAAAACGGGTCATAGCACCATTTACACCATATCCAAAGCCTTTACGCGTAGGATCAAGATTATACAACCCAATCCGTGACATAGGACTATTGACATCAATAACAGCAGCAGTTTCGCTTACGACCCTGTCTCCTTCTTTCCACCCCGTTACTCTTGTGCCAGTTTCAAGAATATGACCTCCGAATTCGTGTCCCAGTACAACGGGATAATTTACGGGCCAGCTATGATCAGCCGTCCATTGGTGCAGGTCACTACCGCATACACCCACATTGGCAACCTCGAGAAGTACATCTTCTTCGCCAATTGATGGTTTATCAATTTCCCTGATTTCAACAGAGCCCGTTTCAGGAGCATAATTAACTACAGCGGCTGATGTCATGATTTAAATGTCTTTTATTAATTTTTATATGAATGGATT
>JBDTOV010000291.1:0-5396 GCA_039933035.1 Ginsengibacter sp.
AGCATTACCGTAGCACCTTTATAACTAAACGACTCCAGCAACCATTTAGAAAATATATCGGCATCATCAATCGGTAAAGAAGCGATTGCATAAAATGCGCCCTTCGGTTGTGGACAAAATACCCCGGGAATATCATTAAGTCTTTTTACAATCAGATCTCTGCGTAACCTGTATTCGGCTTTAGTTCTCTCAAAATAACCCGATGGTAATCCCAACGCGGCCTCGCCTGCAATTTGACCAAATGTAGGTGGGCTTAATCTTGCCTGGGCAAATTTTACAACAGCATCTGTTATATTCCTGTTCTTAGTCACCAAAGCGCCTATTCTTGCCCCGCAGGCACTGTATCGCTTACTAATGGTATCCAGCATTACCACGTTTTCCTCCACCCCGGTAAGATGCATAGCGCTGACATGTTCACCTTCGTAACAAAATTCACGGTATGCTTCATCAGAGAACAAATACAGGTTATGCTTTTTAACAATGGTTTTTAAAACTTCCATTTCCTCCCTCGTGTATAAATAACCCGTAGGATTATTGGGATTACATATTAAAATAGCCTTTGTTTTTTGAGTAATAACATTTTCAAATTCCTCCATGCCTGGTAATGCAAACCCGGTTTCAATTGATGAAGTTACCGGCCTTACCACAACATCCGCTTCTACGGCAAACCCGTTATAATTTGCATAAAAAGGTTCCGGAATAATTACTTCATCTCCCGCATCAAGGCAACTCATAAAACCAAATAAAATTGCCTCGCTTCCTCCCATGGTTATTATAATGTTGTGATAATCCAGGTCGATATTTACAGAACGGTAATATGCCACCAGTTTCCTGCGATAACTTTCATTCCCCGCACTGTGGCTATATTCCAGTACTTTAAAATCGAAATTCCTGACAGCATCCAGGATTTCTTTAGGTGTTTCAATATCCGGCTGGCCGATATTGAGATGATAAATTTTTAACCCTTTACTCCTGGCAATTTCCGCATAAGGCACCAATTTCCGAATAGGCGATGCAGGCATTATTTCGCCACGATGGCTTACTGATAACATTTTGCAAATATAAGATACGGTTCGATAGCATCGGAGCAATAAAAATATGGAAGTTTATTTACTTGTCCTTTTGAAATTTAATAAATGCCTGTGGAATAAAAAAAAGTATTCACGGCAAAAAGAAAAAGGCATGAACTCTAATACTATAAACTAACAAGACCCTTCGTAAGGAAGGGTCTTGTTAGTTATGCGTTTATTTCGATTGCTATATCCCGACAGCGCTAAGCTAATATAACAATAGTTGTGAATAATTACATAGGATTGCTCTTAATATCTACCACGTTGGTATCTCCACCACCGGGTTCGCAATTGGTAGTAATTCTGTCTGCACTGATGCCTTCTTTTTCAGTAAGGTATGCTTTGATCGCATCTACTCTTTTGTTGCAAAGAGCCTGTGAAGCTTTAGATGCGGCAGGATAACCTGATACTGTTATGGAGCAACCTGCGTTATCCTTCAATTTTGAAGCCACCGTTGCCAACATTGCTTTAGCATCGCTGCTTATACCCTGAGATTTTCCTTTAAAAGAGATACTAGGTAGATCACCAAGGTTACAAGTACTTACAGGCGCAATATTTTTGCAACATTCCGGATCAGGGCATTTTCCAACGCCATCAGCATCTACCGGCTGACACTCTGTAGGTGTAATTAACTGCTTGTCTTTACAATCAGGAACGCCATCTCCGTCAGTATCCTTGGAAACACCGTGAGCGTCTACAGGGCAACCTTGCGGCGTATTGGGTTCTTTATCAAAAATATCGGCAACACCATCCCCATCAGAATCAACTATACCAAGCTTTAAAGAATCAACTTCTGTTTGGATATGTGTTATCTGGTTCTGCAAAATATCATTCATTTTCGATGCAGGATTATCGAACATTAACTGCTTTTGTCCTTTTTTACCAAAAGCAAATTCTATCCCGAGAAATCCATAGGAAAATTTATCGCGGTGTACATCTGCGTGAAAATACGTACCATCAAAATTATCATTATCGACTATGCTGGCTCTATAGCCAAGATCAAGGTTTATCATTTCTGACAGGTTGAATTTTAAGCCAACACCTACCGGAACAAAAAAGTTATTGAGAGACTTACCATTATTGAATGCCGTTGCAGTGCCGGTTGCCCTGCTGGTAGTCGTAGGCTTATACCCCACTACACCACCACCCCCGGTAATATAGGGAACTACTTTGGTTGTAGATCTAAGCCAGTTAATACTTCCAAATGTGTACACCCCGCTTAAAGCAATGGAATAAGACATCTTCGTTTCAAAAGAAGAAATTGGACGATTAGTTGCGGGTGTCCCATTCCAATAATTCTTATCATTGTTTCCCTTAAGTTTACCACCAACATAATCTAATTGTAACCCGAAGCGATGTGTCAATTGATATTTTAAATTGGCTCCATATCCCAAATCGTATTGGGGTTTGGTAAAATCGTTAGAGCCTCCTGTAATAATCGATGGGCGTAAGGCGCCAACATTGATTCCAAGGGAAAATTTCCTGAACTGGCTGGTGCCGGTAAAAGGAGCCTGGGCAAACATTACTATAGAACAAAATAGTATCGTGCCGGTTAAGATTGTTTTTTTAATAGAATTAATAACCATTGTATTCGTTTTTAGTATTTAAAGATTAGTGTATTTATTAGGATTTAAAATTGTTTGATGCTGCAAAAGTAAGAAATCAAGTCACATTTTCATTTTTTAATATTATAAAACATTTTTTTACTGCTATACTTAGCTAAAAATTGAAACACCAACATGATCAATTTTTGATCCGGTATCCAGCTTTTCATACACAGAATTTTGACTTTTGAATTCCCTTACCATTAATTTCATCTGCGTTACCACCGGTATATTTTTATTCTGCAACGCGAGTTCTATTAAATGATCAACATGAGGTGTCATAGTCAGTATTTCAGCCCTGTTCACCCTTGAAATCATTATCTTTTTATGATGCGTAGGAATTACCTCTTCACTTTTGCTTAATAACTCTTCGTATAACTTCTCACCCGTTCTTAAACCGGTAAATTTAACATGGATATCTTTACCGGGAACCAACCCTGCCAGTTTTATCATTTTATTTGCGAGATCCGCTATTTTCACAGGTTCTCCCATGTCAAAAACAAATATTTCGCCCCCATTGCCCATAGTTCCCGCTTCCAACACCAGTGAGCATGCCTCTGGAATAGTCATAAAATACCTGGTAATTTCAGCGTGGGTCACCGTAACAGGTCCTCCGTTATCTATTTGTTCCTGGAAGCGTGGAATTACTGACCCATTAGAACCCAATACGGTGCCAAAACGGGTCGTAATAAATTTAGTATTTCCTTTTCTGTAAAAAATATCCTTTTCATCACCCGGATTAAAACTTCCGAGGGCATCTCTCTGCATACTATGTTGCTTGTGTTGCAATTCGCTCACATGCATTTCAGCAATTCTTTTGGAAGCGCCCATGATATTAGTGGGATTGATCGCCTTATCAGTAGAGATAAATACAAATCTCTCCACACCGTAAACGACAGACAGGTTGGCAACAATTTTAGTGCCCATTACATTATTCAAAACAGCTTCACAAGGATGCATCTCCATTAAGGGCACATGCTTGTATGCGGCTGCATGAAAAACGACCTGTGGCTTGTAGGTTATAAAAAGGTCTTCCATTACCTCTTTATTTCTCACATCACTAATGCGTACAATAAAATTTTTATTGTAACCTGCTGTTTGTTGTAACTGATAGTTGAGATCATACAATCCTGTTTCCCTGTTATCGCATAAAATAAGTAATTCCACGGGAATGGCCGCCAACTGTTTTACAATTTCACTGCCAATAGAGCCAGCAGCACCCGTAATCATTACTCTTTTACCGGTTAGGTATTGCTGTATATGCCCGGGTGCTAGTTTAATACTGGGGCGATTTAATAAATCTTCTATCTTTAAACTCTTTATTTGTTTTGTTTGTAGTTGTCCGTCCATCCACTTTTGAATAGCAGGTATTACTTTTATATTGATGTTATTGTCCAGGCAATAATCGACAATCACATTTTTGAAATCTATACTCAAATCGGCAGAGGCCAGGAACAAAATTTTCACGTTTAATTTAATTACTACCGGTGCAACCTGCTCCCAGGAATAAATTTTAATAGTATCGATTGATTTCCCCCAAAATTTTTCGTCAATATCAACAAAAGCTACCACCTTGTATTGGTGTCCCGCAATGGATTCTATGGCTTTTTTCAGGAGAGCCCCATTTTTTGTGTCTCCAAATACTACTACATTCTCCGCGGTAAACTTTGCCTTTAAACTCTTATGATATAATTCTTTTATCCAAATCCGGTAAGCAAAAATCAGAAAGGAGGCGGTAAAAAAATAAATAATTAAAACAGAAGCAGGAACCAGGTAAGGCAAGTTGACCATTGCACTTGATACGATAGAAATTAATATAACCAATGACGTAGAAAAGACGGCCGCAACGCACCGGGCACCTTCGTCAGAGCTCGATAAGCGTATGATACCTTCGTAAGTACGAAATATTCTGAAAAAAATTATATTTAAACCGGTCACAACAATTATAGCAACTAGTAATCCATATTGGTTAATACTGGTAAAATCCATGTTGAACCTAAGTATGTAGGCGTACAGGAGTGCAAATATACAAATGAACAAATCCAATATAAATATGATCCATCGCGGAACAGTAGGCCTGTTTTTAATAACAGTGTAAAAGTAGTTAATCAGGGTATTAGGAATATTGCCTATCATCATAACAGGGGTTTGTTTCATTAACACAATTTCTAATCATATCAATAAAACGTTTAAAAAAGCAAATTTACAGAAAATTAATATGAAAAATTATTATGAATTCCTGGTAAAAATATGTAAAACCAAGCTTCCAAAATGATGCCACCTTTTGAAAATGAACGAATCTATATTTAAAATACGGTCTAATAGTAGGTTTCGTGAATATTATAGACTATAAAAAATGGTATTCTTTGAAACAAAATATTAAATTGGATAATTAAAATCCTGGCGCGGAGAAGGAGCAATATTTGTTCCAATAAATATATCGATTACAAATTTGATTACACTCCCATCCGGAAGTCAAGGAAATTAAATAGCCCATATTATGTTTTAGGTGACAAAACACTATAAATATTTGGGACTATTTACCCGAAGGAAAAGTCAAAAGTAGCCAATAATAAAAAAATCTTAAAACTCCTTACTTGCCCGAATTAGTGCTTTCCTTATTTTTGTCTTAATAAGCTAAAGCCATGTGGAACTGTTGAGAATCGGCTAATAAATTTAGAATACGTTTTGAGGGTAACTATTCAATTCTGATAGCTTTCGC
>JBDTOV010000292.1:0-5389 GCA_039933035.1 Ginsengibacter sp.
GTGGCAATTTTTCGGAGTCTATGCCAAAAATGAATTGGGGATTGAGTTCAATAACATGATGGCTCTCGGCCGTGTCAATCCTTTTGACACCTCCGAGAGTTTCAATATGGCTTACCTGGCTATACGCGGAAGCGGTGCCGTGAATGGGGTAAGCCGTTTGCATGGTGATGTAAGCAGGCATCTCTTTCGTGTGCTTTTCCCACGGCAACCTATAAACGAAATCCCTATCGGGCATGTGACCAACGGTGTGCATATGCCAAGCTGGGATAGTGCATTTGCTGATAAAGTATGGACCGAAGCTTGCGGAAAAAACCGGTGGAAAGGTGAGTTGGAAAGCCTGGAAGAAGGCATTAGTAAAATAAAGGACGAAACACTCTGGCAATTGCGAAATGATTGCCGTAATGAACTTGTAAATTTTACCAGGGAAAGATTTGAAAAGCAATCAGGTGTGGCAGGCCAGTCATCCGAATTCGTTGATTCGGCAAAACATATATTTAATCCCTATACATTAACCCTGGGTTTTGCCCGGCGTTTTGTTCCTTATAAGAGGCCGGATCTTTTACTGCACAATCCGGAAAGATTTGTACGAATACTCACGAATCCGGAACAGCCCGTACAGTTAGTAATTGCAGGTAAGGCGCCCCCGTTTGATGAACCAGGAAAGGCATTAATACGGCAATGGATACAATTTATCCAGCAACATAATGTTTACAACCATGTTGTATTCTTAAGCGATTATGATTTGCTGTTGACCAGGCAACTGGTGCAGGGTGCAGATGTTTGGATAAATACGCCGCGGCGTCCATGGGAAGCTTCCGGTACCAGTGGTATGAAGGTGCTGGTGAATGGAGGAATTAATGTGTCTGAACTGGACGGATGGTGGGCAGAAGCGTACACGCCTGAAGTGGGCTGGGCGTTAGGCGATGGACTGGAACACGGTGATGATCCCGCCTGGGATGCAAAACAAGCCGATGCGTTGTACGACATATTGGAAAAGCAGGTTATTCCGGAATTTTATAACCGCAATGAAAAAGGAATTCCTGAACAATGGATAGCAAAGATGCGCAAAAGCATGGCGATACTAACACCGCGTTTTTCAGCCAATCGTGCCGTGAGAGAATACACCGAAAACTACTACCTGCCTGCCGCAGATACCTTCAAAAAAAGAGCAGCAGAAAAAGGCGCTGGTGGAATAAAGATAGAGCAGGTTCATCATCATCTTCAACAGCAATGGAGCCATATACAATTCGGAGCAATACATAGTGAAGACGCAGACAACGGGCATCTTTTTCGTGTACAGGTAAAGCTGAACGGATTGAACACTGAAAATGTGTTGGTTAAACTATATGCAGATGGAATTAATGGCGCTGCGCCGGTTAAAATAAAAATGAAGCCTGCTGCTGATACTGTAGAAAATGGCGTAAAAGAATATCATGCACAGGTAGACGGGTCAAGGCCTGTAAGTGATTACACAGCCTGCATCGTTCCCAATTACGAAAACATATCTGTGCCTTTGGAAGACAACCTTATCCTTTGGCAAAACGGTTAATTATTTCATTAATAAAAATATACAATGCAAAACAAAAGTAATATTACCACCTTATTCCTGGACATTGGCGGCGTGTTACTTTCGAATGGATGGGGCCGCGAATTCAGGCAATACGCGGTCGAAAAATTTCACCTGGATGAAGCAGAGATGGAAGAGCGGCACAGCATTATGTTTGTTACTTATGAAGAAGGAAAAATAACCCTGGATGAATATCTTGACCGGGTGGTGTTCTACCAGGATCGTGATTTCTCCAGCGCAGAATTCCGGGATTTCATGTTTTCATTAACAACTGCTGATTTGGAAATGATAAGCTTTATAAAGAAATTAAAAGCACAATATGGTTTAAAAATAGTTGCGGTTAGCAACGAAGCAAGAGAACTAAATGCATACCGGATACAAGCATTTAAATTAAACAAATTCATCGATTTTTTTATCTCCTCCTGCTACGTTCATCTAAGAAAACCAGATGCCAATATTTTCCGGATGGCGCTTGACACCGCAAACGTATCGACTGACCAGGTAATATATATTGATGATGTACAAATGTTCGTGGATATCGCCACTGGCATAGGTATCAAAAGTATCTGCCACACAAACTATTTATCAACTTCGAATTCATTATCAACATTGGGTTTGCAGTTGGAACAAAACAAAATTTATGGATAAAAAGGAATGCATATTAACCATTTATGGAAGTACCAGGAGCATTAAATTTTCAATATACAAAATTACAGAACCTCCTGGGCCATCGTTTTATGAAGAGATAGAAAACATTGGATTTGGAAAAACGAAAAGTAGTTATATTAATTCCTTTACCGGACAAAAAAAAGCTTCACGATTCATGCTGGCAACAACCTTTTTTGATCCAAAAGGGTGAACCATATAACCAAATTCGTTAATCGTGTAACAGGCCTCTTAATTAAAAAGCTTACCTTATAAAAAACAAGGGAGTTCATTATAATAAAATAAAAATTTAAAAATTAGCATTATGACTATACAAATTAACACCGATAAAAGTTTAAGTGTGCATAAAGCATTCGAAGCTCAGTTAGGCAGTTTACTTTCTGATGAATTAAGCAGGTTCAGCGAACGCATCACCAGGCTGGAGCTCCATCTTTCAGACGAGAACGGAAGCAAGCAAGGGCTTAAAGATAAAAGATGTATGATTGAGGCACGCATAGAAGGAAGACAGCCAATTGCAGTTACTGACAGGGCTGGCGATTACGAGCTTGCAGTAAGTGGCGCAATTGAAAAGTTGAAAGCTTCCCTGGATACTATTGCCGGAAAATTGAAACATTATTGAAACATCGAACAAGTAATGACAGAATTAGTATCTCACCAGTTTTAAATTAACTAATTAAAATATATGTATTATGGAAGCAAAAATTACCGATAATGAAATTGGAACTTTATCACCCGAATTACTTCAAAAAATAAATGCTTACTGGCGGGCTGCCAACTATCTTTCCGTCGGGCAAATATATCTCTATGATAACCCACTCCTAAAAGAGCCGCTGAAACTGGAACACGTAAAGCCGCTCGTAGTAGGCCATTGGGGCACTACCCCGGGACAAAACTTCATCTATGTGCATTTAAATCGCGTCATCAAAAAGTATGACCTTGATATGTTTTACATCTCCGGCCCGGGCCATGGCGGCCCTGCAATAGTTGGCAACGTTTACCTCGAAGGAACATGGAGTGAAATTTATCCAAACGTAACACAGGACGAAGAAGGTTTAAAAAAATTATTCAAACAATTTTCCTTTCCCGGCGGTATTTCAAGCCATGTTGCTCCGTCAACGCCAGGCTCCATTCATGAGGGTGGAGAGTTAGGATATTCATTAAGTCATGCATTTGGAGCGGCCTTCGATAATCCTGGTTTGATTGTAGCCTGCGTTGTTGGAGATGGTGAGGCAGAAACCGGTCCATTGGCAACCGCCTGGCATTCCAATAAATTTCTCAATCCAATCTCAGATGGTGCAGTACTCCCCATCCTTCATTTGAATGGTTATAAAATAAGTAACCCGACATTGTTGGCCCGAATAGAACACGAGGAGTTGGAGCAATTCTACAGGGGATGCGGATGGATACCTTATTTTGTAGAAGGTGATGATCCTGCTACTATGCATCAGCTTATGGCAAGTGCCATGGAAAAGGCCGTTGAGGAAATACACCGAATCCAGGGCAGGGCCAGAGATGCAAATGATGATACCAGGCCACGCTGGCCCATGATCATCCTGAGGTCGCCTAAAGGATGGACCGGGCCAAAAGAAGTAGACGGTGTGCCGAATGAAGGAACCTTCCATTCACACCAGGTTCCCATACTGGTAGACGCAGAGCATCCGGCCCATGTTGAACAACTCGAGCGTTGGATGAAAAGCTATCAAGCAGAAGAACTTTTTGATGAAAATGGACGGTTGATTCCGGAGTTGGCTGAATTAGCACCTACGGGTAACCGCAGGATGGGCGCCAACCCGCATACAAATGGGGGAATGCTTTTACATGACCTGGTTATGCCCGACTTCCGTGATCATGCGCTTAACGTTACCGCTCCCGGTGCGGTGATGGGGCAGGATACCATGGTGCTCGGCAAATTTCTTCGGGATGTTGTTACGCTAAATCAACTGCAACATAATTTTCGGGTTTTTGGACCTGATGAAACAGTTTCAAATTTGCTGGGATCTGTCTTCGAAGCAACTGACAGGCAATGGGAAGCACGGGAAGAAACCAATGATGAATTTCTGGCGCCCCGGGGCAGGGTGCTCGATTCTATGCTAAGTGAACATCAATGCCAGGGCTGGCTCGAAGGATATTTGCTTACTGGTCGCCACGGCATGTTTAACAGTTACGAAGCATTCATCCGAATTGTTGATTCCATGTTCAGTCAGCATGCCAAATGGTTAAAAGTAACTTTGGAACTACCCTGGAGACGAAAGATCGCTTCGCTTAATTATTTACTGGCTTCTCATGTATGGCAACAGGATCACAACGGTTTTACCCACCAGGATCCAGGTTTTTTAGATCATGTCATCAATAAAAAGGCTGACGTAGTAAGGGTTTATTTGCCACCGGATGCCAACTGCCTCTTATCAGTTTTTGATCATTGTCTTCGTAGCAGGCATTATGTAAATGTGGTAGTTGCCGGCAAGCACCCGCTTCCGCAATGGCTTACCATGGATCAGGCAGTTGTTCATTGCACTGAAGGAATCGGCATCTGGCAATGGGCCAGCAATGACCAGGGCTCCGAACCGGATGTAGTAATGGCATGCTGTGGGGATACACCAACACTTGAATTACTGGCAGCCGTTTCAATATTACGGGAACACCTGCCCGAAGTCAAAGTGAGAGTGGTAAATGTAGTTGACCTGATGAAACTACAACCCTGTACCGAACATCCGCATGGATTAAGTGAGCATGATTATGACTCCATTTTCACCAAAGACAAACACATCATATTCAACTTTCATGGGTATCCATGGCTGGTGCATCGTCTTACTTATCGCCGCACAAACCGCCATATGCATGTAAGGGGTTATAAAGAAGAAGGAACCATTACAACGCCGTTTGATTTAAGAGTGCAAAATGATATTGACCGCTTTCATTTAGTGATTGATGTAATTGATCGTTTGCCGCATTTGGGCAGCAAAGGTGATTACCTGAAACAGCAATTAAAAGACAAGTTGATAGAACACAAACATTACGTACACGAGCATGGAAAAGACTTGCCGGAAATCCTTAATTGGAAATGGAAGGTAACCGATTAAAAAAAATAAATTTTTAAGCATAAATAAAATCAAACGAAAATGACAAACGAAAAGAAATTAGGCATCTGGATGGATC
>JBDTOV010000293.1:0-5373 GCA_039933035.1 Ginsengibacter sp.
CCTGCTTCTGGTTACAGAACTTTCTCTGCTAACGAATTAACCGAAGGAAAAATTACTAAGGATAAATTATCGGCTTTTAGTACACCTTATTTCAAAGTTGTTTTTGATTTGAAGAAAGGAGGTATCACATCATTAATTGAAAAGTCAACCGGCCGCGAATTAGTTGATCAATCATCGAAATATGTGATTGGACAATTTTTGCATGAGCGTTTTAGCAGCAACGAGATAGATACATGGTTTAATGCCTATAGCCGTATAAAAGATGGATGGGGATTGAATGACCTCGGCAAACCCGGAATGCCCAATGCAACGGAATCTCCTTACCTGGCTTTTACACCAGCCGACTGGAATATGAACGTTACGCATGATGCAGTTGCAGATGTTGCTACATTAACATCGGATTCTACAGATGGCTTTGCAAAGGGATATACGTTAACATTTACCTTCCCCCGTGATGCTGCTTACGTGGATGTTAAATGGGCTGTTGCGTCAAAAACTCCCGAAAAAATTCCTGAGGGAGGATGGCTTTGTTTTCCTTTTAATGTAGAGAAACCAACATTTACCATAGGCCGATTGGGAGGTCCTATCGACCCGGCAAAGGATATTATACCAGGAACTAACAGGTATTTGATGGCAGTAACCACAGGTGTAGCCATTACTGAACCTAACAAATCGGGTATGGCGCTTACCTCTGAAGATGCTCCATTACTTAGCCTTGGCGAGCCGGGTTTGTGGAAATTTTCAATGGATCATGTGCCAACCATTCCATCTGTATTTGTAAATCTGTACAATAATATGTGGAATACCAATTACCCTTTATGGCAGGACGGTTCCTGGACGGAAAAAGTGCGGATCTGGCCGGTGGGTAAAGGCTCAAATGCAGTTTCCAATTTAGCTCAATACGGGTGGGAGACACGATTGCAATTGTTGACAGGGGTAACAGAAGGATATCCAGGAAATTTACCTGTTACTAAAACTGGCATCTCTGTTTCAAGAGCCGGCGTTTTAATAACAGCATTTGGTAATAACCCTGATGGCAATGGTACCATTTTACGCTTGTGGGAACAAGCAGGCATACCTGGAAACTGTACCGTGAAATTGGGTTTAGGAAACAGCGTGAAGGCCGTTATACCAATTGATTTGCGTGGCAATACAATGGGTAAAAAAATATTGGTGAACAAAGGCACATTTTCTTTTTATTTACGAAAATATGCTCCGGCATCATTCCTTCTTGTTTATTAAAATCACTTAATCGCGAGAGTAGATTTTTATTTGTTGAGCTGTTGAATATCGATTGGTTTTATTTCTATTAATAGTTCTTATAGGCAAATAAAAAATAAATGATTGGTAATTTTTAATGATTAAAAATGAAGAATAAAAAATTTATAGCGATAGTTTTAGCCGTAATATCTTTAGGGATTTTACAATTGTCCGGCCAGGTTCCGGTTAATCGGGCCAATAATTTTTTAAAAGGGATCGGGGGAAGTATGCATCCAAAGGTATCCTGGTACACAGGTACAAAGCTAGACTCAGTCCATGTACTGGATCAGGGAAAATTGAACAACAAAACTTCCGAATGGTCGTGTACTGTGAACGCAAGTCCAGATACAGAAAAAGATGCTATGGATGTAATGGCCCTGTTCAGACTGAGGAAAGGGAATGTTTCCACTGCCGCTGTTTCTGTAGCTTTTGATTTCAGTAATTGGAGTACCGAAAACTATGTTTTGGTCCCGGCTATCGTTTACAACGGCAATCGTTACCGGGCTATAGGAAATGGATACAACCCCGACTACCCGAAAGACATGTACTACAATCCTGATGTGCCGCTTACTATTTCCAACAATCCGCGATTGGCGCTCAAACCGGGCGTTCCATCAATTATTGAACTTCAGACAACCAATGCATCTACACCGGCAGCCTGTTTTTATTCACCTTCACTCAAAAAAGGATTTATTCTTTTGACAGAACAGGAAACGCGTTTGGGAAATTCAGGAATAACCATTGTGGAAAATCCGGAACGCACAAAAGCTACTATTGAAATTACAGCTCCATCAGTAAGAAAATTGGCTACAGGTTTTGGTGATTTTCATCCCAGTGGCGACCTGGCGGCTGAATGGAGAAAAGGTGATGAGGTATTGCTTCGTTTTCGTTTATATTCCTTTGAAGCGGGTTCAATTCCTGATCTGCTGAAAAAGTTTATGCAGGTACGCAAGTCATTAACTGGGCCTAACCATCCACGAAACCTGGTGCCTGCAAGTGAAATTTTTGAATTGGGTACCGGTATTTGCAGTAACAATTGGATCACCGTTCCTGCCGGTAGTTACTATGCCCCCGAGAACAGCAAAGATTTTCAGTTGGGATGGGTTAGCGGGATGATGAATACCTTCCCGATGTTGTATCTGAATGATGAAAAGGAGAGAACGCGAGTTGTAAAGGAACTGGATTTTGTGGTGGATAAATTGCAGGGAAAGAGCGGTTACTTTTACGGAGGCATCACGGCCGATGGAGAAATAAGGCCGGAAAAAATGAATCCGGAATTTCCGGAGATTCATGCCATGGTTCGGAAAAATTGCGATGTTTTATATTGGATGATAAAACATTTCTTATTGTTTAAAGTACAAGGGCATGCTAACCAGATTAATAGAAAATGGGAAGAATCTGCTAAAAAATTAGCAGAGGCATTCGTGAAAACATGGAAGAAAGACGGACATTTCGGACAATATATTGATCCCGGGTCGGGTGAAATTGCCGTATTTAATTCATCTGCGGGCGTTGGAGCACCCGCTGGTTTATCAATGGCTGCTGATTACTTTCATGAAAAAGAATTTTTGAATGTGGCCATAGATGCAGCCAATTATTACTATAACAGGGATGTTGTGAAACAGGGATTAACAGGCGGCTATTGCGGTGATATTTCGCAGGATGCCGATTCAGAATCAGCGTTTGCATTTTTAAAATCCCTGATGGCTTTGTACTATTGCACTCACGATAAACAATGGCTTGAAAAAGCTAAAGTAGAAGCTGCGCTATGTGCTACCTGGACGCTCTCGTATGATGAAATATTTCCTCCTGAGAGTCAAATTGGAAAGCTGAAGTCGCACATGGCAGGGGCAGTATTTGCCAGCATCCAAAACAAACATGCAGCACCCGGTAGTTGTACCTCATCGGGCGATTACTTATTTAAACTATATCGGGCGACAGGCAACCGGCTGTATGCCGATTTGATTAATGACATTCAACATGCGCACACAGAGGCTGTTGACATGCCAGGCCACCGTACTACCAATTATGGTTTTGGTACTTCAATGGAACGAATTCAACCATCTGATGCCGAGGGAAAGGGTAGCATCGGCAACTTTATTCATACACGAAATTCATGGACTGAAACAAATGGAATGCTCATGGCAATGGAAATTCCAGGCATTTATCTGCAAACCGATAAAAAAGAATTGTACGTATTTGACCAGGTGGAGGCAAAGGTGTTGAACAGGAACCCAGGCAGGGTGAAGCTTTCGATAAGTAATAAAACACCCTACGATGCAAAAGTTTCAATTTTTGCGGAAACTTCTAAACAGGCAAAGAAACCTTTAGGCTATGTGGATTTTGCCAAATGGCCAAAGGCGAATGTAAAGGCAGGCACAACTGTAATTGTAACCGTTTTGAATAACGGCCAAATAGAACAGCAATAATTAGAATTGTTTTACCGGTTTGTAGCACAGAATTACCGAGTTGAAGTTTAACTCTTAAATTTTAAATAATAAAATAAGAACATGATCCAATCAAAAAAAGTTATTACCCTGCTTTTTTGCATTATGTACATAACGATTAGTACCTGCTATGCACAATTAAATTTGTCAACCGATTATTTTAAAATCCAAATTAATAAGAAAGGTTTCATCACAAGCATGAAAAACATTACTGTAAAACCTTTCCGTGAATTTAGCATTAATAAACCTTCGCCATTAATGTGCCTTTACAATAGCAGTAAAAAACAGTATTACAAACCAGAGGAGGCAACGTTTGAAAATAATAATTCAATTATTGCACTGAGGTATTCTAACGGTTCCGTAGCTAAAGTGGCGGTGAGTGTTCGCAAAAAATATTTCAAATTTACATTACAGTCTCTTACCCAACGGGAAGGCATAGACGATATTCAATGGGGCTCATTTAATACCAACATTACCAATTTGTTTGGGGAAGTTATTGGTGTGGCAAGAGACACAACAGAAGCAGTTAATTATGCCATTGGAGCATTGGCGCTGAATGATATAACGATCGGGGGAAATTCAACTACCGAAGGCGATGCAGCATCTTTTCAATATGTGATTCATACTCCTGATGCCAAGCGCTTCCCACTTCCAGCTCATCTGCACGAAGGAAAGCTATTCCCAATAGGCGGCGATGGAATCAGTGATGTTGCCTTCTATTCTCATCCCGAAGAGTACTATAGAATTCTATATGGAAATACTGCCACCGTAGATAACAAGGGAAGAATTGCTGTCACTTATCATGCAAGGGACAGAAGTCAAAAAAGGGATATTTTATTTTCCCTGATTCCATTCTTAAAAAGTGATGAACCCAATCACCAGGAAGTGCAGGCGTTACCCGGTGTGGATTATATCGGTTCTTCTATTGCATTATGGGGGAGTTCCGATAGTACTGCGCTTTTAGATGTGATTCAAAATATTGTTTTGTCAGAAGGTTTGCCGCATCTTGCCATCAATGGTAAATGGGTGAAGGATCCGGCAAGATATATTCCCGATGTAACTACGGAAGGAAGTTTATTTGATAGCACCATTAGTTACGTTTCGCAAATGGGATTTAAAGCAATCGAAGCCAATGACCTGCCTTACTTTAAAGTGGACCGGGGGAACGAAGGATATATTGATGGAAAAAATTTCGAAACAAAACTGTTCCATTTTTCCAGCGGGAATAAATCACACAAGGAGTTTACAGACATTTCAAATCCTCCTGGCATTTTAATGGGAAGGCATACCATAACTACGGCACTGGCGCCGGGAACAAAGGATGCCAGTCCTGTGCCAGGTGATAGTTTATGCTACCAGCAAAAGAGGATTCTTACAAAGAGTATCAATGAAACAGATACGAATATTGTAGTTAACGACCCTACATTTTTAAACGAAGTAGCTTCATGGGAAGGCCATAGTACCAACCTGAATATGATCAAAATCGGGAAAGAACTTATTTATTATTTAGGTGTTTCAGATACGCCTCCATATACATTAAAAAATGTAACACGCGGATATTGGCAAACAAAGAAATCGAATCACGAGGCTGGTGATACTTTATATAAATTGCAGGTTACTTTGAATTACGGATATGATGGTTTGATTCCTGATATCTATTTGCAAG
>JBDTOV010000294.1:0-5300 GCA_039933035.1 Ginsengibacter sp.
AGCAGGTTGCGATCATCATTTTGTAAAGAAGGAAGCCGTCTTATCCAATAACGTAGGTGGATAGGGATTTTATCCGTTCACTATCTTCCTTTCTGTCGAGAAAAGTTTCATCAACTCCTATAATCAGTTTGTTTGCCCACTCTGCATTAAAATTGCTCCTGAAGTCCTCATTGCTGTTGATCGTCATATTGTCTACGAAAACCGCTTTGAGAAAATTCAGGAAAGTTGTCTTGCCGGTATTTCTTTCCTTACTAACTAAACAAAGTATCGGGAGTATTTGCGGCTCGGAAGCGTTCCGAAAAAATGATAATTATAACTCGAAATCCGACTTCGCCGCCTGCTGATTGGTTAAAAATATTAGCAACCTGGAATTATTATAAGGCAATCAGAACTTATACATCAATCGGAAGTCGTATTTCCTTATTAATCGCTGACTTGTGGTTAATAAAATTTTTACAAACCAAAGCTGAGTAGTCATCAATATAAACTCAAAAAAATAGGCGGGAATACAGGACAACACCACAACGGGAATTAAAAAGGCCTTCTTATAAACCTGCTGTTAAGACAGATCCTGTTTTTCATCAGTTTCACGGCTAAACTTTTTTTACTACAGTCTTATTTCTCCTTTTTAAATTCTTCGATTTCATCCAGGTATCTTTTAGCATTTATAATAGAAGTCCATTCTATGTTGCCAAGCAAAAGCCTGAACCATTTTTTATCTGCATTTTTAATTGAGATATTTCTGTATAACCAAATAGCGAGGAAAGTGAAAAATAAAGTAAGTGGAAATGAAATTAACCAAAATTTGTAATCGCTGGTAATCCATTTAACGCTCCAAAAAAAAATAGTATAAAAGGGCATCTGTAACCATAATACGCGATTTACATTAATGGTTGAAGCTTGCAACGCTGTTAACTTCTTTTGAGCATCAATTACACTTTCACTGTAATTTATTTTATTAATAAGTACAATATGTTTTATGTAAACGGCAATGGCAACAATCGAAAAAAAGATGATGATGATTACAGAAACCGTAAAAAATATATTTTGAAAATGGTTGCCATATGCCAGGATGCCTAAAAATAATACCCACAGGATACCCAAAGCAATTGCCCATTTTTTAAATGATGATAAAGATCTTAGTTTTGACTGGGCCTTGTGGGTTTGCAAATATTCAAATGTTTTCAGGTTAACTACCCAGGATTGAAGATTTAAAACCTTCGCTTCATTCATTTTTTGGTCATATTCTTTCCAAATGTTTTTTAATTCCATATCGTCCATAAAATTATTTTTTAACGTTCGCAATATTTTGTTTTAGTTTTTGTTTTATCCTGCTCACCTTAGTAGCAACATTAGTTTCTGTGATACCCATTATTTCAGCTATTTCCTTATAACTTTTTTCTTCAAAATAAAGTATCATCAAGGCCCTGTCGAGTTCTTTTAAGGCGGCAACCTGTTGTTGCAATAAATATAAATTTCCCCCGGCTGATGTGTCTCCCGCCACCTTGTCTTCGATCTCTAAATCCGCATCGGTAAATGAAATATTGTTGTTTAGCTTGTTGGCTGCCCGGTAAAATGAAATGGCAACATTTAGTGCCACCCGGTACATCCATGTGGAAAATTTAAAATCCGGGATAAATGTTTTGCAGCCTTTCCAAAGAGTGTAAATTATCTCCTGGGCAAGATCTTCCCTGTCAACCGCATTACTACAATAAGCATTACAAATTTTAATGATAATGCCCTTGTTTTCAGAAATCAATCGTAGAAAATCATCTTTTTCTTCCTGCATGGGTATCTCTCTTTTATATCCTTTATAGTATTAAACGCAGAAGCGCTTAAAAAATCACACTTTTTTCAAATTGTTTAATAAGTGGCTGGTGGCTATAATGGCTTTAGCGAGTCTCAAAAACAGAATAGCCGGTAGCCTTTGAACTACCGCTACCCGGAATAAGACACCTGGTCATACATACTGCATATAAAAGTTCATCAATATTAATCATTCAATGTTGTAACCCCTCATCTATATATTAAAACCTTTGATAATAAAAATCTGTTATTTTTACGTTTCTTCAGGATTGCTTTAGAATTGTCAGATACCTTCGCGCGGCAAATAAATCCAACAATGCAATGAAGAAATTTTTACCCGCCCTGTTATGTTTTCTAAGTTTTTCAGTTTTTGGTCAAACAACCAAAAAAGAAGGTGCCGGATATACAATAACCGGGAGATTAAAAGATTCAGTGAGCAAACATCCCCTGGAATATGCTACCATCTCTATTTTTCCTGAAGGCGCAAAGAAGCCAGTAACTGGTGCTGTTTGTGATATCGACGGCAACTTCGTTATTAATAACATAACTGCGGGAACATATAAATTAGTGGCAGAATTTATTGGTTATAAACCCCACACTTTATACAGTATCACCATTAATAAAGAACATCCGCTCATCGATATAAAAGATATTTATCTCCAGTCGAACGCAACTACCATGCAGGCCATCACTATTTCGGGACAGCCAAAAATTATGGAAAACAAAATTGACAAACTGGTTTTTAATGCAGAAAGAGATGTTACCTCGCAGGTGGGTGTCGCTACCGATATTTTAAAAAAAATACCACAGGTTTCTGTAGATGTTGATGGAAATGTACAATTGGCGGGCAGTTCAAGTATACGTTTTTTAATTAATGGGAAGCCATCTGCCGCCTTTGGAAGCGACATTGCGGAGGTTTTACAAGCCATTCCGGCCAGCCAGATAAAAAGTGTAGAGGTGATTACAACCCCCGGGGCGAAATATGAGGCACAAGGGCTGGGAGGAATCATCAATATTATTTTAAAGAATAATAATTCACAGGGGGTAAATGGAAATTTATCGCTTACCGGGGGTACCCGAACAGAAAATGGCTCGTTTAACTTCAATGCCAGGAAAGGAAAATTTGGGATGAATGCCTATGTTAGTGGTAATGCACGATTGAAAGCACAATCTCTTTCTTCTTCCGACAGGCTTACAAACGACACGTCGGCAAACACCACTGTTTTATTACACCAGGCAAGTTCCGGTAATGATCAAAGAAGCGGCTATCAAACGGGTCTTGGTTTTGATTATGATATAAATAATCACAATAGTATTTCCGGTTCACTTTCCTATAGAAATTTCGGCCATAAAAGTTCAGGTTTAAATAACCAGGGACAAAATACAAAAGACATTTATGGGAATATTCTTTCCGATATTGAAACCTCGGTTAATTCAGACCATACTTTCCATTTTCGCAATGTGGATGCAAGCCTTGATTATAAAAAAACATTTACCAAAGAGGACCAGGAATTGGATTTATCTGTTAATACCAGTTCCGGCAACCGCCGTGTGGTTGATAACACTTACCAGTATGCCATGCCACAGGATTCACTCTTTTACAGCACGAAGGGTAAAAATCCAGGTACCGAAAAAGAAACACAAATACGATTAGATTATACGCAACCGCTTAAAAAGAATTTCCTGTTAGGAGTGGGCAGCAAACTCAGTTTCTATGATATTGCCGGTAATGCTGATGTATCGAAACTAAATGGTCTTGATAGTTACCTAAAGGATAATTATTTGTCCAACTCCCTGGATTACCATCAAAAAGTGTATGCGCTGTATGCAGAAATGACCTTCCCGGTATTTAATTGGTTTAATGCCAAAATAGGGGAACGGTACGAACGCACAGAAATCAATTCCTATTTTTCAAATGCACAACAGCAGGCCAAAATTCCGGGCTATAATACTTTTGTACCTTCTATCTTTTTTTCTAAAAAACTAACTGAAAATTCGCAGCTAAAACTGAGCTATACCAAAAGAATCGAAAGACCCCAATATTGGGATTTAAATCCTTTTATTAATACAAGCGATCCCAAAAATCTGTCAACAGGAAATCCAAACCTGACGCCCGAAATTGGCAAAAGATATGAATTAGGCTATAACGTGGATATTGATAAAGTCGGATCTTTTATGGTCAATTTATTTTATCGCGTTAATGACCATGATATTCAGCCTTACATCGTGTATTACCCTTCTTACCAGGTGGGCGACACCACGTACACAGATGTGGCTTTAAGTACCAATCAAAACATCGGAAGGGAAAATAATTATGGACTAAATTTATTCGCTTCAACAAAGCTTTTTTCAAAGCTGGATTTAAGAACCAACGTGTTTTTTTATGAAAGGCATACTATCAATACGATAGATAAAGGATATGATTACAACAGCTTCAATTACCACGTTAACCTTAATGCAGATTACCAATTTTCCAAAACTGTGTTAGCAGAATTTTTTGGTGATTTCAGATCAGCAAGGCATGAGGCACAAGGTACCTATCCTTCTTTCACGAATTATAGCCTTGCGGTCCGCAAACAATTCTGGAATAAAAAAGCGAGCCTTGCTCTTACAGCATCCAATCCATTTCAAAAAAATCTTGATCAGAAAACAAAAGTTTTTGGATCCGGCTTTACCATTAATCAATTGCGCACCATCCCATTCCGTTCTATAGGAATAAATTTCACCTGGAAATTTGGCAGGCTCGAATTCAAAAAAGATAAAGAAAAGATGGATGACAGTTTGAATACTTCTCCTGTTAACGGATAAGTGATAGGAGAATGAAGCATAGCCAGCAGCCTGGCTTTTATGCCTTTGAAAAGAATTATTAATTTTAAATTACTCAATTTTAAGATCTTCACAGGTATCAAGAAAGGAGTAGAGACACGGTAGCGAATAAAAAGATCAACGACGGACAAGTTACAACCGATTGTTCTCCCGGCAAGCGACGATGACCCAACCCATGTTATCGGCTGGCATACTGTGCGCCCCGAAGATGTGCCAGTAAAACGCTATAGTGTAAATTTTTTGAGATAGTCAATAGGTGACAAATCAGTAAATTTTTTAAACACCTTTCTAAACGCACCAACATCATTGTAGCCTGTCTCGTAGATAATCTCGTTTACATTTTTTCTCCCTGTCTCTAGCTGCTTTTTTGCAAACTCCACTTTTACTCTTTGCATATACCCGGCGATTGAATTACCGGTGCATTTTTTAAATCGCCTTTCAAACGTTCTTCGCCCAACGTTAAACTCATTGCAAATTTCATCAACTGTAAAAGCGGAGGTGGGATTGTTTTCTATATGCTCCTGTGCTTTGAGAACAATTTCATCGCCATGCCTTTTCTGTCCGACGAATATCACGAACGGATTTTGACTTTTTCTCTCAATATCAATTTCAAACATTTTTGATGCAAGGATTGATATTTCTCTGCCCAAATGTTTTTCAATAATGTA
>JBDTOV010000295.1:0-5276 GCA_039933035.1 Ginsengibacter sp.
AACACTTGAGAACACAAAAGCAGCAGCAGCAAAAATATGGAATGAGCATCTTGGAAGAATATTAGTTGACGGCGGCACAGAAGAAGAAAAGGCAACTTTCTATTCATGTTTTTTTAGAGCAAGTCTTTTTTCCAGGCAATTTTATGAGTTTGACAAAAACGGGAATCCTTATTATTTCAGCCCTTATGATGGAAAAGTGCATACGGGCTATATGTTTACGGATACAGGTTTCTGGGATACTTTCAGGGCGCAATTTCCACTTAATGTCCTTATGTATCCTACCATGCACGGCCGGTATATGCAGGCATTGCTCGATGCACAGGAACAGTGCGGCTGGCTACCCTCCTGGTCTTTCCCGGGCGAAGCCGGAAGTATGATAGGAAACCATGCAATATCCTTACTTTCCGACGCATGGATCAAAGGAATCAGAACCTTTGATCCGGAGAAAGCATTGCAGGCTTACCTCCATGAAGCAACCAACAAAGGACCATGGGGACCTTCCAATGGCAGGGATGGCTGGAAGGAATATTACCAATTAGGTTTTGTGCCCTATCCCCAATACAGGGAAGCTACCGCTAAAACCCTGGAATATGCGTACGATGATTTTTGTGGCTATCAACTGGCAAACCTAACAGGCAACACTTTCTACAAAAATATTTTTGAACGGCAGATGTACAATTATAAAAATGTGTATGACGCTGCTGTAGGATTTATGCGGGGTAGAAAAATAACCGGTGAATGGGCTCCTGGTTTTGATCCGGTAGAATGGGGTGGCCCTTTCACAGAAGGAAACGCCTGGCATTGGGAGTGGTCTGTTTTTCATGATATCCGGGGCCTCATCGATTTAATGGGCGGCAATAAAAATTTTAATGCCAAACTTGACTCCGTATTTACCGTTCCCAATACAGTGAAAGTAGGTAGTTATGGAAGTATGATTCACGAGATGACCGAAATGGTTATGGCTAATATGGGACAATATGCACATGGCAACCAGCCCATACAGCACATGATTTACCTTTACAATTATGGCGGTGAGCCCTGGAAAGCACAACAACGTGTAAGAGAAGTAATGAGCAAATTATATAGCTCAACCGAGGACGGCTATCCGGGTGACGAAGACCAGGGGCAAACATCATCGTGGTACGTGTTGAGCGCTTTAGGTTTTTACAGCGTCTGTCCCGGCACGGACCAGTATGTAATTGGCAGCCCGGTATTTCGAAAGGCGACTATAACATTAGAAGACGGGAAAAAGTTTGTAATAGAAGCTAAAAACAACAATAAAAATAACGTTTATATTCAATCAGCAACCCTCAATGGCAAAACGTATCACCATAACTGGATACGCTATAGCGATATTGTAAATGGTGGTACACTGAACTTTACTATGGGTTATGAGCCTGCGCTAAATCGGGGGTTGGCAGAGGATGACAAGCCCTTTTCACTTACAAAAAATTAATGGGACAACGGTAGAGGATGCTACTTCACGGGCATGAGTAAAATAAAGTATTCTTGTTGTAATTTCATGGCTTCCCTGGAACGTTAGCGAATAAAATTTTTACTAAAAATTGCTATTAAACCGGGTTCCCAGCCGGTTTGTTCCATGCAAGGAAAGATCACGAATGATAACGGCATACAGTAAGCATTCGAGATATAATTTGATAACTAATTTTTTATGGCTAAAGTTTTTTTGTATATCGTATTTTGCTGTTGCACCTTTTCTTCAATAGCGCAAAAACAAACCATTGACATTTCGACTGAACTCGACAGGCTTATGTCAATACATGATCTCCCCAAATATGATGAGAACTCGGTAGTCCGCCAATTTTCATCTTATGATACTACCGGCAATAATGATGATGGCTTCAGTGGAAAATATTCTTATATCCGTAAAAACCCCGATGGTTCGCTGGTTCTTTTTGAAGCTAAAGGAAATGGGGTAATCAATAGAATCTGGACCCCCACCCCGAATGAAGATACCCTTGATTTCTATTTCGGGAAAAGCAATAATCCCTCTTTTTCAATTAAATTCTCAGACCTGTTTTCCGGTAAATCCTATCCTTTTATTTTACCCTTGTGCGGCAACCAACTGGGTGGCTACTATTGCTATTTTCCCATTCCCTATAAAGATGGTTGTATAGTGGTTTCCAGGGGAAAGCAAATGCAGTTTTATCAAATTCAATATAGAAATTACCCGAACGGGTACCAGGTAAAAAACTTTGGTCCCATCTTAAATAGCGAAGAGAAATCTTCTTATACAAAACTTATCAGTACATGGAACAAATCTTACGATCCTTCGCTGGAAAAAGATAGTAACATCAAGACTATTCATACAGACAAAATATTGGCGCCTGGCAAAACAATTACCATCGCGGCGATCAATGATGGTGGCAGAATTATGGGAATAAAATTGAAGCCCGCAGCAATATTTACCGGCCTCGAAAAACAGGTAGATATTCGCATTTCCTGGGATAATGAAAAGTACCCTGCGATTTATGCACCTGTTGCCGATTTCTTTGGCTATGCCTTTGGTAAAGTATCCATGCAAAGCCTGTTATTGGGGTCTGCAGATAATACCAGCTATTGTTATTTCCCCATGCCATTTGACAGCACAGCAAAAATAGAATTGATATATCGCCCTTTATCAAATCAAAAAACCATGGAGCCCCTGCACATAATCGCTGATGTTTATTTTTCTGCCCAGAGGAGAAATAAAAAAACTGAGGGCAAATTGTATGCTTTTTGGAACAGGGCAATCAATGCCCCTATAAGTGAGCCATTTTTATTTTTGAACGGTAAAGGAAAAGGGCATTATGTAGGAACTATTCTGCAGGCACAGGGACTTAATCCGGGAATGACTACATTTTTTGAAGGTGATGATGTAACCTGCATTGATGGAAAAATGACCATGCATGGCACGGGTTCGGAAGATTATTTTAATGGTGGATGGTATGCGCTGCTGGATCGTTGGGATAGAAGAATGAGCCTACCATTGCATGGCTCCCTGGATTACTCTTTGCCTTTTGCACGCACCGGGGGATACCGCTTATTTCTATCGGATAAAATGTCTTTTGAGAAAAGTATAGAGCACACAATTGAGCATGGACCTGAGCATAATAACATTCCTGTTGATTATACTTCAGTGGCATTATATTATGCATCGGCGTCCATACATCAGTCGCAAAAACCAACCAATGAACTTACCACAGTATATATCCCCGATACCATGATGGTGTATCGCCAGCTTATGGAATTCAGTTTGGACGGAACTTTTACGATGGATGGAAATTCGTTTATCGCAAGGAAGGGGGGACACTTAAAAATTGAGCTGTCGGAAATACCACACGGCGACTATAAGTTGTATGCAGACGGTGAAACCAGTGAGGATGGCGCCACCATAAGTCTCTGGCAAAGGCAAACACGCGTCAGCGGGCCTTTATCTTTTTATTCTTCCCAGGAAACTAAAAAACGAACTTATCTCGGTGATATTACTTTAGATGATTTCAGAAATTCAATCACCATCCATTTTAACGATGATGAAAATAAAAAGATCAATATTGAGCGCCTGATTTTAATAAGGAAATATTTGTAACCTGGAGAAAGACTTACTTCTTTGTTCCGCGAATTACCTTCAGCATTGCCATTTATAAAAGAAATTTTTTTCTAAAACTTCATTAAAATCAAACCACAATTGTTCACCCGATCGTTTTCCATTTCGATCATATTTATATATTTCTTTTATTTCCCATTTCCACGATAGACGACCGTCCTTTGGGTCAATTTTTCATTACCTTTTATTATCTTTTTAAATGTGCTGTCTACGGTATGGTTTTTTTACCAGTGACTCCATTTTTACATAAAACCGCATTTAAAAAAAGTAAGCCAATGATAAAAAATATTTTGTTTTTATAATTTGTTAGTGTTTTTCCCCGGATGTATCAACGTTATTTGTAATTGGATTTGCGTGTTAAAGTGCCTACAGGTCTTCCAAACGCTGCCCTGGCACAAAGTAAGCGGGCCGGCCCTTTTGCCGGGCGTACTTGTGACTCCGAAATACTAACTACACCTTAATGCAACCAATCCTTCCCCCGGCAGAAATCCCTGGCGCTGCTATACTTCCAATCTTCCCTCCCTCATGGCTCTTATGGTCGCGGTATGCCAGGTTTGTTTTTGGTTAATAAATTGTTTCTCCCCTATTTCTGATTTAAAAAATTGTTTGAATTTATAAGATTTAGTTTGGAACACCTAACCGATATGGCACAGCCCTTGCATAGTTTTACATAAAAATAATTTTTTATGAAATACAGGCAATTAAATAATACAGGTGAAAAATTATCAGCTATTGGTTTGGGTTGTATGGGTATGAGTTTTGCTTACGGTCCCCGCAATGACAAGGAGAGTATTACTGTTTTGGAAACAGCGTTGGACTTAGGCATTAATTTTTGGGACACAGCCGATATGTACGGGCAGGGACATAATGAAGAATTAATTTCAAAAGTGCTTGTGCCAAACAGGGATAAAATTTTTATCGCAACTAAGTTTGGCTTCCGGGTAAAAGAAGGAAGTGATGGATTTGCCGGCAGGCCGGGAACCTATTTCGATGGTTCGCCGGCTTATGTAAAACAAGCGGTGGAGAACAGTTTGAGGCGACTAAAAATTGATACTATTGATTTGTATTACGCTCATCGCATTGATCCAAACATCCCTGTTGAAGATATGGTAGGTGCTATGGCAGACCTGGTGAAAGATGGCAAAGTTCGCTATCTTGGTCTATCCGAAGCCTCTGCTACCTCCATCAGGCGCGCTCACAAAGTGCATCCCATCGCGGCTTTACAAAGTGAATATTCTTTACTCACCAGAGACGTGGAAGGTGACATCTTAGATACGGTTCGCGAACTGGGTATCACCTTCGTGCCTTATTCGCCACTGGCGCGTGGCCTTGTTACGGCAACGGTACAGGATAAAGAAAGACTTGCAGAGGATGATTTTCGCAGAACACTACCTCGCTTTGATGATGAGCATTGGCAAAATAACAAAGAGCTTGTTGATGATTTCGCCGGTTTCGCAAAATCAAAAAATGCCTCACCTGCGCAAATGGCATTAGCCTGGGTATTGGCGCAAGGCGATGATATCATTCCTATTCCCGGCACAAAGCGTAAAAAATATTTGGAAGAAAATGCCAAAGCAGTTGATATCAATTTAAGCCAGGATGATTTGAATACAATTCAGGATATCGTTTCCAGGCACCCGGATGTAGGCGAAAGATATAGCGAAGGCGC
>JBDTOV010000296.1:0-5252 GCA_039933035.1 Ginsengibacter sp.
CCTTCTTCAACACTTTTATTCCGGTTTGCCAATAATAATTCATGCAGGTTTATTTTTACCGGGCACACTTCGGTACACGCGCCGCACAACGAAGATGCATAACTCAGGTGTTTGTATTCTTTAAGGCTTTGCAGGTTGGGGGTAATAACACTTCCTATAGGCCCGCTGTAAGTACTGCCATAACTGTGGCCGCCGATATTTTTATAGATCGGGCAAACATTTAAACAGGCACCGCACCTGATGCAATAAAGGCTTTCACGTTGCCGCGGGTTTGCTAAAACAGTACTGCGGTTATTATCGAGCAAAATAACGTACATCTCTTCCGGCCCATCAACTTCACCAGGTTGCTTTGGCCCCGAAACGATACTGTTGTAAACGGTAACTTTTTGCCCGGTTCCATAAGTGGCAAGCAATGGCCACAACAAGGCCAGGTCGGTAACAGAAGGGATCATCTTTTCAATCCCAACTATTACGATATGTGTTTTAGGCCATGCGCAGCTAAGTCTTCCGTTACCTTCATTTTCCGTTAGGGCAATACCGCCAATATCACTGATGATAAAATTAGCTCCCGTAATGCCTATTTCAGCCTGCACATATTTTTCTCTTAAATTATTCCTGGCAACAAGGGTTAATTCTTCAGGGGAAAGTTTTGGAGAAGTTCCTAATTTATTGGCAAAAAGCCTGGCCACGTCTTCTTTGCTTTTGTGCATGGCCGGTGTTACAATATGATAAGGCGGCTCGCCATCCAATTGCTGAATGTATTCGCCCAAATCAGTTTCTACGCTTTCAATATTATTCTTTTCCAAAAAATGGTTCAGGTGGATTTCTTCTGTAACCATACTCTTACTTTTAACAACGGTCCTGCAGTTTTTTTCTTTGCATATAACAAGAATCTCATCCAGGGCTTCCTGGGAGTCTTGCGCCCAAATCACCTTTCCACTCCGCCGGGTAAAATTCATTTCAAACTCTTCCAGTTGCTGATCAAGCGTTTCTAACGCACGCCATTTAATGTTTTTCGCTCTTTCTTTTACCAGGTTATTATCGGCAAACTGTTGTTTACCCTGCGGTACCACTGCGTTGTAGCGGCCAATATTGAAGTTTATCTTTTGTCTATGATCCAGGTCTGCACTTTTAATGGTGCTCTTAGCTGTAAATGTAGAAGCGTTCTCAGTCATTTGTATTAGTTATTTCTATTTCCCAAAATTCTCGCGGCGAAACTATTCTTGTCTGTTTATATTCGGACATTGAGAAATGCCTCGTATTTCCTGTTATTAAATAATTAGCTTTGCATGTTTCAGCAAGCTCAAGAAGCCTGTTGTCCGGGCTGTCATTAAGAATATTTATCACGGCCGATGGAAAATATATAGCGCCAACTTTTTCAATATCGGATATCAGTATATTTGACCTGATTTCGTAACCAGGATATTTGAAAAATTTGATTCTATTTAAAACTTCAATGTATTCTTTTAATAAATCTTTAGAAAGACAAAGTTCTACTTGTCTTTTCATCAGTACAAAATCAACAACTAAGAAAAAATAGTTACGCTGTATAAGAGCAGATACTAAAACATTTATATCAATTATCAATTTTATCATCTTTTCTTATGGCTTTGATCTCTTTATCTATTTCTTCCATAGTTATTTTTGAGAGGCCATATTTTTCACCAAGTTTTACTGATTCTCTTAGATTCTGTCTTGCCATCTCTCTTGAAACGATATCAAGAAATTCAGAAAAAAATAAATTGTCTTCTTTTAAACCAAACTTGTTGAATTCCAACTCTGAAATTGATATATTTAACGTACGCATATTCAAAATTTATCTTAGCCAAATTTAATCATTTATTTTTCAACACCTCTAATTCCTTCCCGACTTTTATAAAGGCCTCAATTGCTTTATCCAGATGCTTTTCCTCATGCGCTGCACTTATCTGTACCCTTATACGGGCCTGTCCTTTCGCAACAACGGGAAAGAAAAACCCAATAACATAAATTCCTTCTTCAAGTAAACGGGTTGCAAATTTTTGCGCCAGTACCGCATCATAGAGCATTATAGGTACTATGGGATGTTCACCCGGTTTAATATCAAAACCGGCCGCGGTCATCTTTGTTCTGAAGTATTTTGTATTATTTTCCAGTTTATCCCGAAGATCTGTAGTTTTACTAAGCATTTCAAAAACAGCAATGGATGCGCCCACAATAGCGGGAGCCACAGTATTGCTGAACAAATAAGGCCTGCTGCGCTGCCGTAACATTTCTATGATTTCTTTTCTCCCTGTAGTAAATCCCCCGCTCGCTCCACCCAATGCTTTACCCAACGTCCCGGTGATGAGATCAATCCTTCCCATTACCTCCCGGTATTCATGCGTGCCCCTTCCTGTTTTACCTATAAATCCCGTGGAATGGCTTTCATCAACCATTACAATGCCATCATATTTATCAGCAAGATCACAGATTTTATCAAGTTGCGCAATGGTGCCATCCATGCTGAAGGAGCCATCAGTCACGATGATCCTGCTGCGCAAATGCTGACTCTCTTTTAGCTTATTTTCAAGATCATCCATATCATTGTGCTCATACCGGTAACGCTGCGCCTTACACAAGCGCACGCCGTCTATGATACTTGCATGATTTAAAGCATCAGAAATAATGGCATCTTTTTCACCGAATAAAGGTTCAAATATGCCACCATTTGCATCGAAACAGGCGGCATATAAAATGCTATCCTCTGTTCCCAGGAAATCGGCTATTTTTTTTTCCAGCTCTTTGTGAATATCCTGGGTACCGCAAATGAAGCGCACACTGCTTAATCCATAGCCGCGTGCATCAATATATTTTTTTGCAGCTTCTTTTACTTTGGGATGAGCGGAAAGGCCCAGGTAGTTATTGGCACAAAAATTTAAAACCGTTTTACCGCCAGCTTTTATCTCGGCCCCCTGGTCGCTGCTGATGATTCTTTCCGTTTTATACAATCCTGCTGTTTTTATTTCTTCTAATTCGTTTCCAATCCTGCTTATAAAACTTTCATTCATAGCTTTTAATTTTGCATTCAGCAAACCTACATGAAATCATTAAATTTCAGGTTAGATATGGTACGAAATAATAAATTGTAACTTTTTGTTTTCCTCTTTCGTATAACTAATCAAAACAACTACGGGAGTAAATATAAATTGCCAATTGAGTTTATGACTGATAAAGAGTATAATGCGTGTGTTGATCTTTATGCTGATAACGTGTACCGCTTTATCGTAAAAAATATGCGACATGAAGAAAATGCAAAAGATGTAGTGCAGACAGCGTTTGAGAAATTGTGGATCAACCGGGAAATCGTAGAAAATGAACGAAGTAAATCATATTTATTTACCGTAGCCTATCACCAAATGATTGACCACATAAGAAAAAACAAAAGAACACAATTGCAGGAAGATTTTTCGTTTTCAACACAAACAACAAATCAACCGCAACATAACGTAAAAAAAATACTCAATGAAGCACTAAACCGGCTAAACGAAACACAGCGTAGCCTGGTATTGTTAAAAGATTATGAAGGATATAGCTATGATGAAATAGCAACCATCACATCGCTGAGCATAAGCCAGGTAAAGGTATACCTGCACCGGGCAAGAATACAACTTAAAACCTGGTTGGTAAACCCTGAAAATGTAATTTAAAAATGGACATCAACAGATATAATTACGAAGAATATTTCTTACTGTATGCTGACAATGAATTAACCGATTTTGAAAAAGCGGAAGTATTAATGTTTCTTAAAGAAAATAAGGATCTCGATGGAGAATTCAGGATGATCCTGCATACAATTTATAAACCGGAGGCAAATGTAGAACTTCCCGATAAATCTTTTTTATTTAGGAACCATGCGGCTTCATTTATTAATAAAAAAAACTATGAAGAAGTTTTCGTTTTATATTACGATAATGAATTAACGGTAAGCCAAAAAAAGGACACGGAAAATTTTTTACTGCAGAATGCCGCATTAAAGAACGAATTTGAATTAATTGGCCTGGCAAGACTTGCGCCTGAACATACCGTTGTTTTTGCAGATAAAAGTATTTTATATAAGAAGAGGAAAACCGGCAAAGTTGTTCCAATACTTTTTTGGAGAAGCCTTGCAGCAGCGGTTTTTATTGGGTTTGGCTTGTGGTTAGCGCAATTATATTTTGAAAAGCCGGTAGCGGTAACGGCGAAAACAGCTCCGGCAAAAGCTGCTGCCACTATAACTAAAGAAAATAGACCTCCCACAGAAAAACCAGTTGACGTCGTTGTTGCATCACCACGGCGTAATTTGCAATCTTCGGATACAAAAATCAAAAAAGAAAAAGAAAAAACACAAAAGGGATTGCTGGAGGATAACAATAGCGTTGCAACCATAAAAACATTTGCCAAAACAAAAAAAAGCGTTCCGGAAAAAATAATAGAACAGGTTCCGGAAAAAATAAATAATGCCGCTGCTATTGTAAATGATAAAATTAAAAATATACCCGAAGGGCAAATTACATCCAATGATAAAATTGAACCGTCAAAGGAGTTGGCGCAACATATTATTCAAGATAATAAGAAAGAAACAGGGCCGGTAATCTATGCTCAAAATGCTTCGTACGTCCCGAATGCAAATGACAACAATCAAAATTATGTGTTTTACGATATAACCACCGAGGAATTCAGGAAGACCAAAGTAGGCGGTTTCTTAAAAAAAGTAAAACGCGTTATCGTAAGAAACAACCCAATCAGCCGCTTGCTCACAGGAGACGAAGGACAGGTGGTATCTAACTGACAAATTAAAAATTAATCAGATCATAAATTTAAAAAATGAAAAAGACAGCTTTAGGTTTTATAGGGATTCTATTGGCCATTACCTCCCTCGCACAAACGGATTCAATAGAAGTTCAGAGAAAAAGTGATACCATCCGGATCGGGGGAATGATTATTTTAAAAAAAGGTGATCCTAATGATAAAAAGCGTGTAACCGTTACTGTTGGTAACAGGTACAAACAAAATCATTCCAACATTAGTACCGCCTCTTTTATTGTCGATTTGGGCTTTGCCAACTGGACAGATAAAACTAATTATGCATCTGCAACCACAAATGGCTACCTGGTAAACCACCCTAACTCCCCTGATTTAAGTGATAATGACCTTAAATTAAAAACAGTTAAATCTGTTAATGTAAACATCTGGTTTTTTATGCAAAGGCTTAATTTAATCAAGCACTATGTAAATCTGAAATATGGCCTGGG
>JBDTOV010000297.1:0-5150 GCA_039933035.1 Ginsengibacter sp.
GCCTCATAACGGCTTTTATACACAGCCGCTTTTTCGCTGCTGGTTTCTTCAATGGGGGATTTCCATTCAGTAGAAAGCCCTTCCCAATGGCCTGTCGGTCCCCATTCGGTTACCATATAAGCACCTTCCCATCCGGCATTTGCAATCGTTTTCGGCAGGCTTGTTAAACCGCCGTAGGTATTAATAGAAAGAAAATCAATATCAGCGCATCTTTCCCTGATGTAATTAACCAATTCTTTATTTACTCCGGCCAATACCGTACAGGTGGGGTGATTATGGTCTACATCATGAATCATCCTGGATATGTCGTTAACGGCATTCCAGACCTTAGGATTTTTATACTGCAGGTTAAGCTCATTGCCAATACCCCATGCCAGCAAAGCCGGATGGTTTCTCAATTTTATGACTTCAATACGCAACTTTTCTAATTGCTTCTTTACGGCCGTCGTATCATTATAATCAAAACCATGGCGCTCACTCGCTACATCAAGCCCCATTAAAACGGTTAACCCATATTTTTGTGCGGAGTCTAATACTTGTTGTCCATTATTGCTGCTCCAGGTACGTATTGAGTTGCCACCATAAGCGGCTATCCTGCCAGGATAACTACTGCCTCCTGCCCCTTTTACAAAATATATTTTACCTCCTCTTAACAACTGAAAACGATTGTCTTCTTTTTTGATTTCTACCTTAGCAGGTTTGGTATTGCCGGTCGTGGATGAACCGGATGTTTGCGATATACCCGCAATAGCAAAAAACGAACAAACAGTTAGCGCAAGCAATTTTTTTAGCCTCACCCTCCCGCCCCCTCTCCAACAGAGCTTGAAATAATGTAGCAGTAGGCGTTTCATCATGTTGTAACAATTTTAAGCGGGCAACAATAATTTATGAAATGTTGATTTTTGCGAAGATATTGAATAATAAAGTTTTATTTGAAAAGCTGGTTACTTCGCAAAAAGCTGTTTATTTAGGTTACCAAGTTGCTGGAATTTAATAAATCAAATGCTTCTTTAAACCTTCCGGACGAAAGAAGAATAAAGTTTGTTGTACAATGGCTGGTAGCCTTCAAAAGATAAGGTCTTATGCTTCATTTCAAAGGCTATTTTTAATTGCCTTGTTTTTTCAATTTATATTCCTTGTTAGCTATATGGCTTACTTGCTTTCTTCCCCGGGTGCTCGTGCCTGAACTATGATCGAAAGGTATCATTTCAACATGCACTGAATCATAAAAGCCGGTTTCGTAGTGGTCTACAATATATGCCGCTTGCTTTTCAAGGTGGTCATCTTACGGTTAGGGATATCCGTAATAAGATTTATCTGTGTCGCTGCCTGGCGACACGCCATAGTAATTACTTAAATAAAAACTGGCCGCTTACATAACTGAACTAAAATTTGATTGAATTTTTTTAAGTTATAATTTTAAGCCACGCTCACTGATTTTGATAAACCCTTACATAATCCACTTCAAACTTTTTTGGAAATTCAGTTCCTGCCGGATCACCTCCGTTCTGCCCTCCAATTGCAAAATTCAATAACATGTATTCCGGTTGCCTGAAAGGATTGAAACCGCTTCCATCTTTATTTACCAATGAATCCAATGTCACTTTATTCATGAGTGAATCATCAACAAACAAAGCGATCGCATGTTCATCCCAATCCATGCGCCATATATGGAACTTTGATGCCCAGTCTGCATCAACAGGTGTTCTTTCACTGAACCACTTCGCTTTATGATTGCTATCGGCGCAGGCGATATTGGCGAGCAATTTGCCACGATAATATTCCATTATATCTATCTCTCCATTTGCCGGCCATTGTTTTTTAACTCCCAACATCCACCACGCAGGCCACATGCCACCGCTGATATCAATTTTTGCACGCATTACAAATCGTCCATACTGCCACGTGTGTTTGTTTCGCGTAATTAAGCATGCTGAAGTATAGTGAATGTCTTCCCGGTTTTTCCTCCAATCGCTGCTGCCTTTCACATAGCCAGGATCTGGCTTTTGTTCCCTTCTTGCTTCGATGACTAAATAACCATTTTTGCAAAACGCATTTTCGGGTTGATACCACTGATCTTCTTCATTACGCACAAAACCTTTTTCATAACGCCAGTTAGATGAATCAGGCCGACCGTCGTTATTAAATTCATCAGACCACACCAGTTTATAAGGTTCATTATTTTCTTTGGTTGTTGTGGATAGTGCTATTTTATTTGCACCATGACAGCCAAATAAAAATATCAAAAGAAATAAAAATCCAATTCCTCGTTGGTGCATATAACAATTAAACATCCTTTTAAATTTTATGGTTTACCAATCAGCTCAATGATATAATTATAAGTAAATGCTTCATCCAATAAACGACCGGGCTTTCCTGTGCCGTTAAGCACTGATCTATTTTTAATAAGGTCCCTCATCGAATTTTGTAAAGCACGGGAAGCTATGCACAAAACCTTCGCTTCACTCCTGTGCTATCCTGCGTAAAATATCCCCTTATTTACTTGAGTGTGTTACGACTTAAAAGTACAAAAGTTCTTTTCAATGCCTGATAAGAGATGAGGAAAGGCCCTTCATATACACCTTGCGGGAGGAGTATATAAACCACTTCATGCTGCTTCCGCCAGCGGAGGTTGTCCTGCTTTTGCATTTTGTAAATCTTAAAGCCTGTAACGCCCCCTTATGGTCTGGCCAACGGGTATAAGCCCCCATTTATCATCCTGAAAAATGTTTCAACATTCCAAAATCCTTTGTTCCATCACGATCGAATCCTGGCTTCAATTCATGAATTGTTGCTGTAAAATAATTTGCGGAGCGATATAAATATTTCTCCTTCCTTTTACTAATCAATAAAATTAATTGGAAGATATCATGTAAAGGAAAGGATGGATTTATCATGGTTTCGCCGTTGGTCAAAGACCAGACGGCGGCTCTCACGGATGGATGGGGCGGGCTCTCGAAAGAAGGAGGAAACACCCATGGAGGCTTAACTATAAGAATATGCTTGATCCAATAACCGAGCGGGCTTTCCTGTGCCGTTAAGCACTGATCAATTTTTAATAAGGCACCTCTTCGAATTTTGTAAAGCAAGGGAAGCTATATACAAAACCTTCGCTTCACTCCTGTGTTATACTGCATAAAATATCGCCTTGCTTACTTGAGTGTGTCACGACTTAAAAGTATAAAAGTATTAATTAGAAGATACTAACAAGGGTAAGAAGACAGGTACTTAAGGATGGTTTTGCCGTTGGTCTACCAGGAGGCGGCACTCAAGAGCAGACGGATTGGTTTTCCAAAGAAGGGCGAACTATTTCATTCCTCCGTTCCGTTAATCTTCCCGTTTATTTGCTAACAGCATGTTTAAGCGTTGAGTGCATTGGCATGCCCTGGTAATTAATATACCAACCACATGAATCTTCATAAACTTTGCCCGAATAAACAAAGGAAACCCCATTTATGTAGGAAGTATGCCAGGCGAAGGCCCTACTGCACACTGGCGCCAGGAAACTTTTTTTATACCTTCAAAAACCGAGGGAAAATTGACTATGTTTGATTTATAATCCAGCACTAATGATGCGGCCACTAGTCCCAATTTGCATTTTATTATACCTGGTTGTCTCATGTACAACTAATACGCAAAATGATACAAAAAAAATTAAAGAACCACCCGTTTCAAAACTTTCCGGGAAAGAGCTGGCGGTAGCGCATTGTAGCCGGTGTCATAATTTTGTGAGCCCTAAATTATTAACAAAAATCATTTGGAAACAAAATGTGCTGCCTGCCATGGGAAACCGGATGGGCATATACAATGGCGGGGTTAGGCCAGACAGTTTGTTTGATGCGGGCGTAAGCGGCGATATAGTGCGTAACGCCGGTATCTATCCCGAGAGCCAGGTGCTGGCTAAAGAAGATTGGCATAAAATAGAGCAATATTTTATAGAGCATGCGCCGGATACCCTTGCAGTTCCAATTCGCAAAAGCCCCATCCGAATGGGGTTACCGCATTTTAAATATAAAGAGGCTTCCTTCGCCAATCGCCCGGCCCTTACCACTATGGTCAAAATTCTTCCGGATAACCGGGGTATCGTATTTAGTGACGGAAAAAGGAGGCCCTATGTTTTAACATTTCTAACCCCCGATCTTAAAGAGAATTATAGCATACCGCTGCAATCAACACCTGTTCAGTTTGATGAAAAATCAGACGGGCTGTACCTCACATTTGCCGGGAAAGGAATTTTCCCAACGGATGCTTCCATGGGTTCTATACAACGATGGGTAAAAAATGAATCACAGCCAGGATACAAACCCGTAAATACAGTTATTCCAAATTTACAACGGCCGGTCTGTATAGCATATGGTGATTTGAATATGGATGGGCTTGAAGATATTGTCGCCTGTGAATTTGGCAACCAAACGGGGCAATTGGCCTGGTACGAAAATAATGGGAATGGCAGTTATAATAAAAGAGTCCTGCGTGACAAACCCGGTGCGATCACGGCTATTATTAAGGATGCCAATAACGATGGGTTGCCTGATATTTATGTACTGATGGCGCAGGGCGATGAGGGTGTTTTCTTGTATGAAAACCAGGGCTCGGGTAAATTTAAAGAAAAACGGCTGTTATCCTTCCTGCCCCTTAATGGATCTCAATATATTGAACTGGCAGATTTTAACAAGGACGGATTTGATGATATCGTATACGTTTGCGGAGACAATGCCGACAAAACCCCGGTATTAAAGAATTATCATGGTATTTATATTTTTTTGAATGACGGAAAAGGCAACTTTAAGCAATCGTATTTCTACCAAATGAATGGCGCTTATAAAGCAGTGGTACGGGATTTCGACCTGGATGGCGACCTGGATATAGCTGCTATTTCTTTCTTCCCGGATTACCTTCGCTATCCCGAAGAAAGCTTTATCTATTTAGAAAATAAGGGGAATTTAAAATTCGACGATTATTCATTTCCTGAAGCTACGAAGGGAAGATGGATAGTAATGGACGCGGGCGACATGGACGATGATGGTGATATTGATCTTGTCCTGGGTTCTTTTGTGTATTTTTTACCGCAGGGCGATACCACCGGCCTGGGTAAAAAATGGTTAACTACGGGGCCTTCTGTTATTGTTTTGGAAAACACTATTCGGTAG
>JBDTOV010000298.1:0-5145 GCA_039933035.1 Ginsengibacter sp.
GAGAAACAAAAAGGTATCTCAGAGAAACAAAAAGGTATCTCAGAGAAACAAAAAGGTAGGGGACCCCTCCTAAAATCACTGACACAGTTTAGTGAACAGACCCCTTTAATAATAAGCACTTTCCTACATGAACTTTCTGCCTGGTTCCAAAACATTATTATATCATTTGCATTTGACGACCATTAAAATTTGGTTTCAAATTTATATCCACCTACCTTTGCCATCCAAAATCGCGAAGTAGAGCAGCGGTAGCTCGTCGGGCTCATAACCCGAAGGTCGGAGGTTCGAACCCTCCCTTCGCAACAAAGCCCCTTAATTGGGGTTTTTTAGTTTGGTATAGAAATAGAAAAAAAGTATCCAAAGAAATCAGCAATTTTTTTCCTGGTAACTTTTGCGCTTTATACTCTTTTCAATAGATTAATTTTGCGCCAATTATGAAATCTGGTTTTGTAAATATTTTCGGAAAGCCTAATGCGGGTAAAAGCACTTTGCTCAATGCATTGATGGGAGAGAAGCTGGCGATAGTTTCTCCAAAAGTGCAGACAACCCGGCATCGCATTAAAGGAATTTTAACGGATGATACCTACCAAATAATTTTTTCTGACACGCCCGGCATAATTGAACCAAAATATAAGCTTCATGAAAAAATGATGCAGGCTGTGAAAGGCAGCCTCGAAGATGCCGATGTTGCCCTATTGATAGCCGATATAAAAGATGATCTTACTGAAGCGGATGAAATATTTGCTTCTCTTAAATTGAAAGTGCCTTCAATAGTGGTGCTCAATAAAGCGGATGTGGCAGATGAAACGATCATAGAAAAAGCCAGGAATTTTTTTATAAATAAAAGCTATAGCAGGCAGGTCATTATTGTTTCAGCGCTAAAAAAGGACGGGCTTAAAGAATTACTGGAAGCCATACTTGCTTTATTGCCGGAGGGCGAGCCGTTTTACGGGGACGATAACCTGAGTGATCTTCCTATGAAATTTTTTGTAAGTGAAATGATAAGGGAAAAGATTTTTTATTTATACCAGGATGAGATTCCTTATCATGCCACGGTGCTGGTACAGGAATTTAAAGAGAAGACCACGTTAACAAAAATCTCGGCAGATATTATATTGCAAAGGGAAACGCAAAAAGGAATTGTATTAGGGGAGGGTGGAAAAATGATAAAGCAATTGGGTACCCTGGCGAGAAAAGATATAGAAGAGTTTATAGGCCGGAAAGTTTTTTTGGAGCTATTTGTAAAAGTGCGGCCGAAATGGAGAGACAACGAAATTCAATTGCGCGAATACGGATATTAAAAATCTACGATGTGTGATGACAGAAGTACGGATTTAATAAAATGCCCGTACTTTGATTGAAAATAAATTGATAATTAAAAACTGCCTTTGAGCTCTCCCCTGGAGGGTAGGAAGGCGACAGAGAAACATGAATTCATTTGGAAGACTATTCAGGGTACATATTTTTGGCGAATCACATGGGGATTTTGTGGGGATTACGGTTGATGGTTGTCCTGCCGGTGTAAGCATGCCCGCCGAAGATTTTAGTGAAGATATTGAGAGGCGCAAGCCGGGTGCAAAGGGCACAACGCCCCGTAAGGAAGATGATATCCCGCAATTTATAAGCGGTGTTTTTAATAATACCACCACCGGTGTGCCGCTAACTATTTTATTTAAAAACAGCAATACGCGGAGTGGGGACTATGAAAAACAAAGGGCGGTTCCGCGGCCCGGCCATGCTGACTTTGTTGCGCATAAAAAATTTGGAGGCTTCGAGGATTACCGTGGTGGCGGCCATTTCAGCGGAAGGCTTACCGTGGCCCTGGTTGCGGCAGGAGTAGTAGCTAAGAAAATAATTGCCTCTCTTTCGCCAAATAAAATTGGTATCCATGCCAATATTCTTGAAATAGGAGGGGAGCAGGATATTGAAAAAGGATTGCAAAAAGCTATCGATGAAAAGGATTCTATAGGCGGTATTGTGGAGTGTGTTGTTTCTAATTTGCCTATAGGCCTTGGCGAGCCTTTTTTTGATTCTGCAGAATCTTTGCTTAGCCATGCCGTTTTTTCTATCCCTGCGGTAAAAGGGATTGAATTCGGAGCAGGCTTTTCCGCAGCTAAAATGTTTGGAAGCCAACATAACGATGCCATTATACATGCAGACGGAACTACGGCTACTAATAACGCAGGCGGCGTAGTAGGCGGTATAACCAATGGTAACGATTTGATATTTCGTATTGTAGTAAAGCCAACTTCTTCCACGCCCAAAGAACAACAAACCTTAAATATTGAAAACGGAAAAGTAGAACCCTTTTCTGTGAAAGGGCGCCATGATCTTTGCATCGCGTTAAGGGTTCCGGTAGTTCTTGAAGCAGTTACTGCAATGGTTATTGCAGATTTTCTAATGGTAACCTCCCCGAACTCCGGGGGGCGACTGTAGATTTTAAAAAAGGCTGCATGCTTTCTTAGGATCAACAACTAATAATTTAAATAAAATTTAGTAAAAAAAATGAAAACCTTCGTGAGGTAACAGGATAGTGCGCACTCTTGCTGAACGAAGTTGGGAGGCTCATACATGTACATCTTCAATAAAGAAAAATTCCACGGGTTCATTGCGAAGTAAGTTGATGGAAAGGATATCAAACTGGATACGCTTCCATCCGGGATATGCATACAAAAATTCTTCAGAAGCATTGATGAGATTGGTGATCTTTTTTTTAGTCACATCTTCTTCAGGAAAGCCAAATTTTTTGGTTCTTCTTGTCTTTACTTCTATAAAATGTAAGGTGTCATCCAGAGAAGCAATTACATCTACTTCCCAATGGCTGTGCCGCCAGTTTTGATGCAGGATTACAAATCCTTTTTCAATAAGATATTGTTCAGCCATCTTTTCGCCCAGTACGCCGGTTGTATTGTGATGTGCCATGAATTACAATTTAGTAAAATAAAAACCAGCCTGCTACAAATATTCTTTCTGAACAGGTAATCAATTTGAAAAAGCATCCCTGTTGAAAAGTATTATTACTTACTTTTGCGTGAAAGAGCAGATATGAAAATAAAGCAAATAGTAACAGGGTTTATCTTATTAATAGTAATCGCATCACTGTATAGGATTATGCCGGGAAGGCCTTATGGTTTCGCACCCCAGATCGCTATGGCCATTTTTGGAGGAGCTATTATAAAAGATAAAAAATTTGCTTTCCTTCTCCCTCTTTTATCGATGTTCATTTCAGATGCATTTTTCGAGATTTTATATAGAAATGGTGTGGGTAACCTGCGGGGATTTTATGATGGACAGGTTACCAATTATTTACTTTTTGGCCTGATGACCTTTTTTGGTTTTTTTATTAAAAATTTTAACGTTGGCCGCATTGCCATCGCTTCAATAGCAGCACCCACTGTTTATTTTTTCCTCTCCAATTTTTTGATTTGGGCGAGCAGTTCTCCTTTTGCCGGATTGCAAAGACCTAAAACCTTCAATGGTCTACTGTTGTGCCTTGGCGATGGTTTACCCTTTTATCCCTGGAGCGTGGCGGCTACCTTTGTGTTTTCCGCAATATTGTTTGGAAGTTATTTTCTTATCGCAAAAAACTCATTGCAGCCAGTACATGATATGGTAAAAAAATAAATTTCACTTGCTCCCTTAGCATTTGTGGAATGGCCGAATATTTTTGAAGAACTTCTATTAGCCCAAGTGTACAGCGTATCATTTGTACGGGAATCACAACAGTTACCGAATATTCTCTTCATTTTTATTTGGAAGTCATTGCTTTCATTATTTTATAGCGAAGCCTTCTTAGCTTACAGGAAAACAGCATATTAGTTAACCTGTTGCCTTACATTTCATTATTTTTATTTCGTATAAAATTTTAAATTTGTACGAAACACAATTGTATGCAGGAAAAGTTAACGATATTAATTTCAGCAGAGCATAAAAAATTTATTAAGGGACATGCCCGCAGGCAAAACAAAAGCGTTTCACGTTTTATCGATGACTTGTTGTCATCAATAAAAAGAGAAGCAAAGCAGGCAAACGCTTCCGATGAGTGGGTTGATAAAACCGCCGGCTCCTATGCGACCGGAAAAAAAGATATTCTCAATGAGTTATTTAAAGGAATAGGCAAATGAAAAAAATTTTTCTTGATGCCAATGTCGTTATTGATTATTTAGATGCTTCATCCAAAGATCATGCGATAGCGGTTAATTGCTTTCGCATTATCCGAAAACATTTTGGAAAGCCTTTAGTATCACCTGTAACATTTATCATCACCAATTTTTTGCTCGGTAAGTTTATTAAAAATAAAAAATGGCATAAACAACAGATGCAAATTGTTTTTTCAGCGATGGAAATAACACCCTTGCAACCTTCCTTTATAAGCGCCATTTTTAAAACTAAGTTTACCGACCTGGAAGATGGACTTCAGTACCAATGCGCATTTCACGCAAAGGCGGGTGTGATTGTTACAAAAGATATACATGATTATTTCGACTCAAAAATTCCTGCTGTACATCCATATGATTTTGTTATGAGATATAACACGCTCTTTGAAATATAAAGGTTAAATCCGGCTTGATGGGTCTCACCTGTTTTGACAGAAAAAGTAGTTCAGTTTTATTCTATTTTGGCCCATCATATCCTTCATCAATCGAAAGATGATTTCCATCGGCTGCTTCCGTGGCCAGTATATCACAACGGTTGTTGTATACATTTTCGGCATGGCCTTTTACCCATTTAAATTGAATATTGAACTTTTTTGAGAGTTCATTATAGCGTTCCCATAAGTCCCGGTTTTTTATATTTCCCTTGAAATTGGTTCTGATCCATTTGTTCAGCCATCCTTCCATGACTGCCTTTACAACATAGCTGCTGTCAGAATATATAACGAGGATAAGCTTATCTTTTTTCAGCGCCTCTAATGCTGCAATTACAGCCATTAGTTCCATGCGATTGTTAGTGGTAAGCCGGTAGCCTTTGGACAATTCTTTTTTATGCGTTCCCCATAACAAAACAGCTCCGTACCCCCCCCTGCCCGGATTGCCGCGGGAAGATCCATCGGTGTATATTTTAATATGGTTTACAGCATCCATCATATTTATTTATGGAATCTTTTGTGGAATATGATCATATAATTTTCCCGGCTGATAATAC
>JBDTOV010000299.1:0-5145 GCA_039933035.1 Ginsengibacter sp.
GGCACTCAATGATCCGGCAAAAAAGTAAAAAGAAAAACAGGTATAAAATTCATTGCGTAAATTACCATATGAGAAGCATCGTTTTGCCCATAGCTATTGTACTTATACTTGTATCGTCCTGTACTGAAAATAGAAAAAAATACAGCCCCTCCTTCATTGCCGTCGCCAATGGTGAAATGCCCGCAATTACTTCAGAAAATAGTAACTCCTTACACATGGTTTTTGGCAAGGGCGATAGTATCCTGTACACAAATTTGGACAAAGCAGGTAATTCTTTTGCCCCGCCCGTTCTTGTGGATACATTACATGACCTGGTCGCTTACGCAACGCGTGGCCCTCAAATAAGTGCCACAAAAAATGGTTTGGTCATCATTGCTGTAAATAAAGCCGGCAATATTTATTCTTATTTAAAAGACGCAACTGGAAATTGGACAAAAACTGGGAAAGTAAATGATGTTGACACTACCGATAAAGAAGGATTCCTTGGATTAAGTGGCGATGGAGGAAATAATCTTTTCGCAATATGGCCCGATCTAAGAAAGGATAAACATAATAAGCTATTCGGGGCAAGATCAACTGATGGTGGTAAAACATGGAACAAAAATATTTTAGTATATGCTTCCCCGGATGGAAACATATGCGAATGTTGCAAGCCTTCTGTTGTGATGCAGGGGCAGCACGTTATGGTTATGTTTCGCAACTGGCTCCGCGGAAACCGGAATTTGTATCTCATCCAATCGATTGATGGCGGCGAATCTTTTGGTAAAGCCACCAAACTTGGAATCGGTAGTTGGACGTTAGACGGTTGCCCCATGGATGGCGGCGGGCTTGCTGTAAGTAAAGAAGGAACTATACAGACCGCCTGGCGGAGAAAATCAACTATCTATGCCTGTGAGCCAGGGCAACCGGAAAAAGATTTAGGCGAAGGAAAGAATTGTACTGTAGAAACAGTCAATCATCAAAATATTTATGCATGGACTAATAAAGGCAATATCACCTGTCTTTTGCCAGGTGGTTCTCAAAAGGTAATTGGTAAAGGCATGCTACCTGTTTTAAAATCACTAAATGACAAGGAAGTAATTTGCGTTTGGGAAAATGACAAACAAATTGAAGCTTATATTTTGCATCTTTAGCTCTTTATCCAGGATTGATCTTTACAAATTAAAACCCGGGCTCAATATTTTTCAAGTTTCCTTTTATCATCCAAACTTCACTCTTCTTATTATTATTTGCGTTAGTTGAAATTAATTAATGCTACGATCGTTTACAACAGAAACGCTGTTCCATAAACCCGTTGAATGTATGGGATTTTAAAAGGGAAACCGTTATTTCAATGATAAGAGATATTGCCCGGATTTTGAGATGTTGCCTACACTTATGTACTGTATTCCGCGGCGAGCTTTATTTCAATTTGTCTTCTTCAACAATGCACATCCAAATAATCCCCCAGCCATGCTCCCCGGTAAAGCCTGGAATCTAACTGTTATCATTTTTTTATTTTGCAATAAATTTCCAGGGATATCATACATCATATCAAAAAATTCATTTGGCTTTTCTGACGCTAATTTTTGCGTAGCAATTTTTACATTATCGATGAGTATTTCAAAATTCCTGTTGCCGTTGTCGCTTCCCCAGTAAGTACAGGCAAGTTGCAGATCATTATTGCCTTTTGTATCCAACGTAAATGAGAACCCTCCTCCACCGGAAGCATCACGCCATTTCCGGCCAAAAGCTTCGCCGGTATTCGTCTTTTCTCCTTTAAAATTATGATCACGTTCCGGTTGCATCTCCCCTATTCGTACCATATCGACGGTGCGGGCTTTTATTTCTTCCTGTCGCTTTAACTCTGCCTCATATTCCTTCTTCTTTTTGTTCCATCCTTCTGTTGTAAACTTATCCCAGTACACGATGTAATGCTGGTGATGCAATTCGTAAAAAGGCTTCATCAAAATCGTTTCCTTATTATTTGTCGAAGCAGTTTCGAACAATAAAATGTTATCGCTACCGGCAGGCTTTACCAGGTCGCTCACCTGTTCATCATTCAAAACAAACACGGGAATGTCCTGTTGTTCGGGTCTTTCTTTTCCTAATTCGCCCGCCAATACGATGGGGCCATACAATAAAGCGATGCGATTTTTATTGTCAGGCATGGCTTCGGTATGGATCTTCATCGCCATAGTTATATGTATTTTATCGCCTGGCTTCCATATTCTTTCTATTGTGTAGTAGCCTTCAGCATTCGTATTGATTTTAACTGGTTCTTCGTTTACGGTAACCGTTATACCTTCCGTAGCCCAATAAGGATAACGGACATATATGGGAAATTTTGAAGCTTTCCCATTGCCACTAATACTTATGGCAACATCATCCACGTTTGGGAATTTTGTATCCAAAATGATTTGGAGATTCTTTTCTTTCCACTTCAATTTGGAGGGAATGAATAAGTTTATATACAAGCCCCTATCTTGTCCTTCTGCATAAATACTTTCGCCATATTTCACATGATTCTCCATACCCGTTCCTGTGCAGCACCAGAAAGAATTAGTTGGTGTCGAATATGTTTTTTGACCACCGGCAATTAATGGAACATAATAAGTCGTCATGCCATCATCCGGATTGATAGATCCCAGGATATGATTGTATAAAGTACGTTCATAGTAATCCATGTAATGCGCTTCAGGGTTTAATGCAAAGAGATGTCTCGTAAGCTTTAGCATGTTGTAACTGTTGCAGGTTTCGGTTGTATTGTCACTTAGCAGATTTGATAATTCACCAGGCTTGTCGAAATGTTCATAATTACTGTTACCTCCTGTTACATAAGAATGATGAGCCGTAACCATATTCCAAAAATTTACGGCCGTCGCTTCATTTTTTTGGTTACCTGTAAGTTCATACTGCCTTGCCGTTCCGATAACTTTTGGGATTTGCGTATTGGCATGCTTACCTGCCAGGATATCTTCGTCCTCTGCAAGCGGGTCTAATATTCTGTGATGATCAAAACGATAGGAAAGAACCAGGTATTTTTTGTTCCCTGTCAAGGCATAGATATTGGCAAGCGCTTCATTCATACCACCTTGTTCGCAATCCAGCATTTTTTGAAATTGTTCTTCAGTAAGATTTTTAAATTTTACGTCAATCCAATTTCCAAATTTTGTTGCAATCCCAAGTGCTTTTTTATTACCGGCATATCGGTATGCATCCACTAAACCTGCCAGCAGTTTATGAATGGTGTACCATGGAACCCAGCCGCCATTCAGATCAAATCCCTGTGAACGAATATCGCCCGTTGCGACTTCATCCCAGATAGAATCTTCGCGGGGAATAGCGCCCACATAACCGGTCTTTCTTGCCCGCTGGCATTCATCTAACTGATCAACGATATAGTCAACTTTTTTCTTAAAAAGATTATCTCCTGAAGCAGCGTACATCATAGAGCATGCGGACAGATAATGCCCCAATGTATGCCCGGAAACACCTTCACTTTCCCAGCCGCCATAAATCGGTGCTTTGGGTTTTAATCCTGCTTGTGTGCGAAACCGATGTAAAAAACGATCAGGCTCTAAGAATAAAAGATATTTCGCATCTTCATTCATCGCATCTTTAAATGGACCGGGCAAAAGTCTCACATCATTTAATGGAAAAAATCTTGCTTTAACCGGAACGGCATCTTTTATTTTAAAAGCGGATTGGGCATCGGTTCGAAAATGAAAACAGAAAAGGCAGTAAATAACTAATATCTTTTTCATAGTAAAATACGTTTTGAAAACTTTATTTCTTTATCCAAACAGATTGCGTGAAAGCTCCGTTTGCGGCGACATCCCACACTTCTACCCTCACCCAGGTTCTGCCATTTAAATTTGTTTTGAAAATAAAATTTTTTTTCCCAAAAGCTGTGGTGGTGTCTAAATTGACTCTTTCACGATATACATTTTCCCCGTCTCCGGAAATAATTTCCGCAAAGTTTAATGGGAATGTCCAGCTAATTTTTAGATCAACTGATGCATTGCCCGATGGATCTAATGCAATTGTCTCGTTGGAAGTCTTCCCGTTTACTGTAAAAGCCGGAAGCAATACTTCACCGGTTGTTGTGAAAAATTTACCGTGGCTCATAGCATCTATAACAGGCTGCCATCCTTGATTGAAATCGGGTAATGTAGCCAGTTGCAAATAGTTTACATTGAGATGTGCATACATTTCATTTTCCGGTTCTATTGAAAACAGATCAGCTTCTCCTATTACGTGTTTTTTTAATCCCCAGTTGTTCATGTCATCCATGAGATCGAGTACCCGTTTGCCCAATCGGGGTTGTGAAAGATCGGCTGGCATTGCCTTCCATGCTGCGCCCATAAAACGATCGGATTTAAAAAAAGATGCATTTTTATATGTGTCGGGGAACCCGGTTGAACCTTTCGTGCGTGCATGCGCTGTCCATGCCAAACCATTTTCATCCTGCAGCAATTTGAGCATGTCCGCAGTATCTGCAATGTGATATACTTTACCATATTTCAGATTATTTCTTTCAATGGGCATACCCGCTTTCCCTGACATGATCCAGTAAACAGGTTTGGGGAAAAATGCCAGCCAATGTCCACCAAAAAATTCATTAGGCTCTTCACCAGGTAACAATAAAAAGTTTGTATCCGACAGTCTTTTACATTGCTGAAATAAAGCATGCAATTCATTTAGTCGTAAACTATCCGGCCCTTTGGGGTGCGCTGTATAATGAAACTCTGCAAGATGAACAATGTTGACTCCCGTATTTTTAAAAACTTTTACAAAGCTGGGATGTTCAGGTATTGGCTTACCTGCAAGCACCACATGCATAATAAATTCATTGTGAAAATGACTGCACATTGTTTTGTAACCAGACAAAGGAACATACGAATCACTATGCGTAAATTTTTTTACTTCCTGCAAAGCAATGGCTGCTTTATCCGTACTTAATAAGCAGAAAAAGTTAAGCCGTTGTTGCGTTCCAGGAGGCGCATTAAACCATGGAACAAATCGATTATCGCCTTCCGGTTTTTGCCTGATGCCCATACCAAAACCTGGAATCATGTTCCTGTAATGATTCCCGTACCAGGCAAACTTCAAATTAAATGCTTCGTCTAAAGGATAAAAATATTGATGAGGTGCCGGGAAAAT
>JBDTOV010000300.1:0-5131 GCA_039933035.1 Ginsengibacter sp.
ATCATAAACCTTAAAAAAATTAGCTATTTTTAAATATTGTAAGATGGAGTGAATTTTTTTGTTACTTTGATCATTCCCCAATTCATTGATATGACGATGGCGTATGAACGATAATTAAAGAACAGATTTTCCGGAACAGGCTTTGTTTTCTTTGAAAAATTTAAAGTTGTTCTAATCTTAACCCGGGCAATATTTTTAATTTCCGGATTGATGAAAAGCAGGTGGGACAGGTTAATCCAAAACCTATTGTAAATCTAATAACCTTTCTGTAAACCTTAAGGGGTGAAATATAAATGAGAATTATGTAGCACACTGGTGTCATTACGATTGTTATGTCATGTGATTCAATTCCTGCTGCGATAATTTTTGGTGGCGGTACATTTTTCTTACCCGGTTGATAAAAATTGAATTTAAAATTATGCTTAGGTAATAGAACACTTTATTATAAACTCATATTAAACATCCATTCAATGAAAAGTATCATAAAACAACTAACGGAGCGTAACAAAGAACTTGAAAAATCAGAAGCCATAAAGGCACAGCAGGAAATTGATAACCCTGAAACAAAAAAAGACCGCCGGGATTTTTTAAAGAAAACTGCATTGGGCGGAATCACGCTGGCCGGAATAATGGGTTTATCCATAGGAGATACGCTGGCACTAACTACGTCTAAGGTTAATCGTTATTCGGCTCCTTCAGATCTAAAAATAACCGATATGCGCTATGCCCTCACAGCGGCTATGGGAGGCACTGCTATCATCCGCATAGATACCAACCAGGGTATTTATGGTTTGGGGGAAGTGAGAGATGCCGCGGATCCCCGCTATGCCTTGATGTTAAAAAGCCGCATACTCGGATTAAACCCGTGCAACGTAGAAATGATATTTAAAATCATAAAACAATTTGGCGGTCCCAGTCGCCAGGCAGGAGGCGTATGTGCCGTAGAGATGGCTCTTTGGGATTTATGTGGAAAAGCATACAACGTTCCCGCATGGCAATTATTAGGAGGACGGTACCGTGATAAAATAAGGTTGTATGCTGACACACCCGAAGCCAATTCCCCGGAAGAACAATTAAAATTAATTAAATATCGTACCGAAGACCAGGGCTATACGTGGCTCAAAATGGATGTTTCCATTGATGAACTTACAAAAATTCCAGGCACATTGGTAAATCAAAAATTCTGGGAAAGCCAGGGTTCACTAAAGCAATGGCAGGGCGATAACGTGTCTTATGCAAATACCCTTCATCCATTTACGCAAATTCAAATAACTGATAAGGGCCTGGAAGAATTGGGGAAAATAGTGGGAACCGTTCGTGATATGGTAGGGTACGACATCCCTCTCTCAACAGATCATTATGGTCATTTCGATCTAAATAACGGAATTCGCCTCGGCAAGGCGCTGGAAAAATACCGGCTGGCATGGATGGAAGACATTGTATCATGGGAACTAACGGATCAATGGAAAACCATGTCCGATGCATTGGAAACCCCCTTGCTTACCGGTGAAGATATTTACCTGCTCAAAAACTTTAAACCACTAATAGATATTCATGCCGTTGATATTATTCATCCCGACCTGGCAACCTCTGGTGGTTTATTAGAAACAAAAAGAATTGGCGATTATGCTGAAGAGCATGGAGTAGCCATGGCCATGCACCAGGCAGGAACACCGGTGTCATTCATGGCTGATGTCCATTGTGCAGCAGCAACACAAAACTTTTTAGCCTGCGAGCATCACAATATTGATGTGCCATGGTGGGAAGGCCTGGTAAAGACGACAGACGGCAGGCAATTGATAACAAAAGGCTTTGCAAATGTTCCGCTTTCTGCTCCGGGCTTAGGTATTGAACTCAATGAAGAAGAAGTAAAAAAACATTTGCATGCAAAGGATCAAAGTTTTTTTGCACCAACTCCGGAATGGAATGAGATGCGTTCGCACGACCGCATATTCAGTTAAATTGCCATAGTATTGATTCGTAAATTTTTTGAGTGTTAGGGTCGTTAGAATAGTATTGCAAAATGATAGAATAATACGTAATTCCAGGCCAGGATACAATTGATTTTTTGTTATTTTCAATGATCATTTTTAAACGATATGCTGCTGAATCTCCCGGCTTAAAATTTAATAAATATGAAAGACAACCGCAGAGACTTCATTAAGACAAGCGCATCGGTCGCCGCCTCTTTATCCATGGGAACAATGGGTACGTTTGCAGGTAATACGCATAAACGAAAGGAAAAAGCGAACGATTCTTCAAAAGGCCTTACTGAAAAAACAAATTATATTAAGGACGCCGGAATGAAATTATGCCTTGCGTATTTCGCTGGTAAGGAACCACGCAAAATTGAGCTGGCAAAACAAATGGGTGTATTGGGCGCTGTCGGTGGAATCAACCCAAAAATGGTTGGAATGGATAATGCCAACAATTGGGAATTTGATGTGGTCAAGGCTGTTAAAGAGTCATGGGATAAAGAAGGACTGAAACTAACGGTTGTAGAAGGACCGCCATCGCTCAATACAAAAACTAAACTCGGGCTCCCCGGAAAGGACGAAGAAATTGCCAACTTCATCACTTTCATGAAAAATATTTCAAAAGTTGGTATCGATACCATTTGTTATAATTGGATGCCCTTAATAAGTTGGGCACGTAGTGATAAGGCAATTCCTGATCGCGGCGGCGCGTTGGTAATGGGTTTTGATATTAATAAAATGGAAGGCGATCCCATAACGGAATACGGAACATTAACCCACGATTTGATGTGGAAAAATCTTGAATATTTTCTTAAGGCGGTTGTACCTGAAGCGGAAAAATATGGAATAAAACTATCCATGCATCCGGACGATCCACCCGTCGATGCCATAAGAGGTATTCCCCGCATCATGACGTCTGTGGCTGCATTTAAAAGAATGGTAGCTATATATCCGAGCCCAAATAATGGCATCACATGGGATGGAACTTTTGGCGAAATGGGAGACGAGGGAAAGCAGGAAGACCTGCCCGCGGCAATGGAATATTTTGGAAAGAAAAATGTAATCACCTTTGTTCATTTCAGAAACGTTCGCGGTTACCGGCAGCACTTTAATGAAACATTTATCGATGACGGCCAGATGGACATGGCGAGGTTGATGCAGGTACTATATAACACTGGTTACAAGGGGCCTCTCCGGCCGGATCATGTGCCTACGATGGCCGGGGACAGCAATAGTTTTCCTGGTTATAGTACTATCGGAACTTTGTTTGCCATTGGTTATATAAGAGGATTAATTGATGCCGCAAGAGGAACAACATTAATAAAAAAGGCATGATACTATTTATGTAATAGCCATGGACTTGAACCAGGCAGTAAAAGACATTAGCCAAAAGAATTGCGCATGATCGATATCAAATTACAAATCGGTAAGATGAAAATCTGAAAATATTTTGGCTAAAGCCGCTGACAGCAGCTAAAATAACCCACGGCCTGAAGGCCGCGACAATTTTGACTTTAATGACCTATAGCTGCCCGGCGATTAGAAATGAAATATTTTATAAATAAATTGGAAACAAAAATAAATAACAAAAACATCATGAATAAAAAGCTAAAATTACTCATCGCATTTGTTTTTACCTTATGCTACGCCAATGCACAGCGTGTAGGGTCATCACCGGAATATATCAAGGCGCTGACAACGGACTGGAAAGGAGAAAGATTCGCCGATGGCCGTCCAAAGGTTGCTGATGCACTTTTAAATAGATTGAAAAATGTCGCCATGGAAGAAGCGTGGGGTTATTTACGTGGCCAGGGTTATCAAAATCAATATGAAGGAAACTGGCAAATTATTAATCCTGATAGCGTGATGACAGGGCGCGTAGTTACGGCGCAATATATGCCCTTAAGGCCCGACTTCGCAAAGCTGGTAAAGCAGCAGGGTGTTGCGGAAGGCCGCGATTCATCAGGGGGAACCAATTCATGGCCGATTAATGTTTTGCAGCCCGGCGATGTGTATGTTGCGGACGGCTATGGAAGAATTATTGACGGAACGCTTATTGGGTCCAATCTTGGCAATGCTATTTATGCGAATTCTCAGAACGGAGTAATATTTGATGCATCGGTAAGAGACATGTCGGGGTTAAAAGAAATTAAAGGATTTAACGGGTGGATCCGCGGGGTTGATCCTTCGTACCTGCAGCAGGAAATGCTCACTTCTATCAATGCGCCTATCCGCGTTGGCCGTGCTATAGTATTACCGGGTGATGTAGTATTGGCCAATCAATTTGGAACCATTTTTATTCCTGCTAACCTGGTAGCTGAATTGGTCATATCATCAGAAGTTACTGCATTGCGTGACCAGTTTGGCTTTCAACGTTTGAAAGAAAAGAAATACCTCGCCGGGCAAATAGATAGCCGATGGTCAGATGAAATAAGAAAAGATTTTGTAAACTGGATCAACAATTATCCGGATAGTAAATTACCGATGACACGGAAAGAACTGAATGACTATCTTAAAGCGCATAACTATAACGATTGAGGAACTCTTTTATTAAATCCTTTAGATGATAAAAATATAAAAACCTGTTTCGTGAAAAAATGTTGGATTATTTTTCTTTTGCCGGTGCTGTTAATTAGTGCAATAACTTTTGTAAATGCTCCGGAAGTGGACATCACCAATGGATTGATACATGCACGCATTTATCTTCCTGGTGCTGAGAATGGTTATTACCGCGGATCAAGATTCGATTGGTCCGGTGTGATTCCCGAACTTACCTGCAACGGTCATTCTTATTACGGGCAATGGTTTCCGAAGTATGACCCAAGACTTCATGATGCTATTATGGGACCTGTGGAAGATTTTTTACCTGTTGGATTTAATGATGCAAAACCAGGTGAAAGTTTTTTAAAAATAGGCATCGGAATTCTTGAAAGGCCCGACACATCAGCTTATTCCATCGTACCTCCGTACGAAATTCTTAATGGGGGCAAATGGAACGCAAAAACAAGCCCGGGTAAGGTTGAATTTTTACATACACTTAATGATACCGCCTATTCATATATCTACAAAAAAACGGTTGAATTAATAAAAGGGAAACCGGCACTGGTGCTATCCCATACTTTTAAAAACACAGGTAAAAAAATGATTGAAACGAC
>JBDTOV010000301.1:0-5111 GCA_039933035.1 Ginsengibacter sp.
TAAGCTACTCCATCCCGCACTGCATAATAGGTATCTATCCGTCCCCAGTCGTAGCCTTCGAATATTGTATTGTTGGTTGGATTGCCATCCTGTGATTTATTGATATCAAGCACATGAAAATTTTGTGCAGTAGTTATTAAGCCGGCACAAACTAATAAAAGTGTGCACAGCAGATTGTGTATCGATTTCATAAATTAATGTTTTATGATTGTGTTGGAGTTGGAGTTTATAGCCTGTTTCATTTCATCATTGGTCAATGCAGGCGCTGACCTCTTCTTAATTTTTTCTATAGAAAGCATTGCGGCATTTTGTGCAAATTCTTCTTTAGAAAAACCATTTACCACACCACGAGGATCATTTGCAGAGGAGAGAGTTTGCGGAACTGCGCTTTGATTGAGACCTGTATTATTCGTCGGTATTATAGCCGCAGGCTGGTGAAATATTCCTTTTCCATTTTGTAAAATATCATACCCATACATTTTATTCGGTGCTTCGAAAACCTTGTATGTGTAGGTGTTTGCGGGTTGCCCATTATGTGTTACCGCATCCTGAGATGTAGCCTTTATTTGCTGGGCAACTATATTTTTTGAAAAGCACAAGCATAGCAGCATCGTGCAAATGCCTGGAAAGTTGATTTTTGATTTCATGATGTATTTTTTTTAAAGATTTATAGAATGATTTTTAAAGCCTTTAAACGCCGGGTGTAACATCACAGGGCAGCCTATATTTTATAATTTGAATTGTAGCCCGATTGACGGGAAATATCTCCGCCCCATAGTATTTTTTACAAGTGCAGGTAGTGGCTGATTACTGAATGTAATGCTCATCGCCTTGCGCTTATTTTTTGATAATGCTATAAATAAAGGAATGCTTCCCAGCATTGCTGCTCCCCCGGTAATATCTAATAGTCCGGCCAGTCCTATATTATTACCAGCTTTATTAACCTGACCACTGAGAAGATTGGAAAAACTATGAATTCCTATTATTCCACCAACTGCCAAAAGAGTTGTTCCTCCACCCAACATAACCCAGGCTGCGGTTTTTTGATGCTTACTTTTTAATAAATAATCATCTTTTGTTTGTGCAAATAATGATTGCGATGTCAAGAGAATCATTAGCAACAGCAGCGCAGTAATTTTTTTCATTTTAATTGTTTTTATTTTGAACGTATTTAATTTTAGAACCCTCACGTCACCCCTTCTCAAAGGAGATGGAAAGAATATATTATTGCAAAGTGAGATTCAGTAATTCTTCCTGGAAATCATAAAAGACCTGCCGCAGGTTGGTTTTGGCATCTGTGCCATAGTTTACAAGAAACGCGTGCGTTACTCCCTTGTTAGGGAAATAAAACACATTGGCTGTATAGCCTAAGTCTCTTCCTGAATGGCCAAGACCAGCATCAATACCAAGACTTATAAATTTTTTCATTAGCCCATAACCATACTCGTTAGGGTCATCAGGCTTACCGAAAGTTTCCATGACACTTAGGGACTTAGCACTTAATAATGTTTTCTTTAGCAACAATGCATTAATAAAAGTGTAGAGATCGAAAACATTAGAATAGATGCCACCATAGCCATTACCGCTTCCTGTTACAAGATTGGATACATTAACAATTGTATTGTTATTGTATAGATCAAAGTAACCCTGGGCAACTGTATTGGGCAATACATCATGCGGCTGATAATAAGTATTGGTAAGATGCAATGGATTCAAAACATATTGTTTCAAAAGATCGCTATGGCTTTTATGCATAGCAGCTTCAATCACCATTATTACCAGCGTGGTATTCGTATTGGAGTAAACAGCAGTATCCCCGGGATTAAAAACGGGCGTCTTATTATAAACAAATTCAAGCAACTCTTCCGGTTTCCATATTTTATTCGGATCATTTAATACAGCGAGATAAAATGCATCCTGTTCGATCACATCAGGAACACCGGTTTCATGTTTCATGCATTGGCCCAAAGTTATTTTGTTCCCGTTAGGAAGTTTGTTGGTAATGGAAGAAGGAAGCCAATTATTAATTTTTGTATTCAGGGCATTATAGCCAAGTCCTGTGTTTACAGAATCTTCAATCAATTTAAAAACTAAAGTTCCAATAAACAACTTGGTAATGCTGGCTATCTTGGAAACCTGCCCAACATCAAAAGGAATATTTTTTTCAATATCAGCTTTGCCAATAGCGCCTACCCATGTACCGTTAGCATCATTTACAAGCAACGATATACCCGGCAAACCTTTATCATGATATTTTTTAAGTAATGCTGTAAAGGCCGCGCTTTTAGGATGAATGCTGCTGCTATCATTCCATGGTATAGGAATAGAAGACTTGAGGGTAGGTTGTATTTGCGCTTTTTTGCATGAAAAATAAATACTCGAAAAGAGTATAATAAGTAAATAATTTTTCATGGCATTGTCTTTTTGTGTGAGCGAAAAGGAATGCTGCAGCCAATTAGTAAGCTGTTATATGGAAGTATAGGCACGTAGGCTTTTACAAAAGGAGCTTGTAAAAATTGCTGGTAAGTTGCAAATATTTTTAATGATCTTTTACCGGCTGGATGCAAAATATACGTCGCGCCAAAATTTATTACGGCCATTGCCTGCGCCCTTCCAATCCCTTTATTATTTTTGTATTCCCCATTATTAGTAAGCTTCAGTTTGGCTGAGGCCGGAATTGAGTGCAGGTAACCTGCGCCTAAGGCCATTTGCGCAGCCCACTTTGGTGAAAATTTATAACGGTAACCCACATTGGTATATAATGGAAATGCATTCTGTACAAACCTGTGATAGAACCAACCCAGTTTGATCTCCTGGTACCAATCGTGTTTCTTCTTCGTTTTCCAGTTGAAGCCATAACCTATTTCAAAACCCGGGTGTTCTATTCCTGAAACAAGCTTGCTAAACTGCGAGAACGGGTATGCGCTTTCGGTATTCAGAAAGGCAATACTTATCTCCCGGCCTTGTTGCGCTGAAGCAAAAGCTGAAATCAACAAAAAAATCAACACGCAAATTCTGGTTTTCATCATTAAGCTTTTATTTAATAATTTTTAATCACGAATATTTTTTTGTAAAACGAACCTGTGATATACTAATGAACCACTTTTTAAATCTTCATCAATTTTAGAGCCTTTCACTCCCGCGAATTCTCTAAAAGGTTTTGCAATCCATCCTGGAATGCTATCTGAAATTCGTTTTTGCTTTACCGGCTCTTCAAGCTCAATTGCGTTGATTACATTGCGGGTAATATCTTCTTCAACAGAGATGTACATTCCTGTTGCAACGAGGTTATTCTTTAATGTGCGCATGCCATTTGGGGAACGCATATCTGTGCATAAAAAATAACCGCCGGGCCGTAATACTCTTTTTACTTCTTTTAAAAATGCAGGAACGGAACCATAAGCGTGGCATGATTCTACATTAATTACGACATCAAAGCTTTCATCAGCAAAAGGAAGATTTTCAGCATTGCCCTGGACAAATGTCAAACCAGCCTCAGCATGTTTTTCATTAGCAAGCTTTACGGCATTGTGAGCAATATCCAAACCTGTAATTTTCTTCGGTTGTAGATATTTTTTTACATAGTTAGCTCCCCCGCCCCGGCCACTGCCTACTTCCAGTATTTCTTTTCCCCGAACTTCCAGTATGGAAACCAAATAATGATATAACTGGATGGAATACCTGTTCACTTCATCTTCGGGACGCAGCGATAGTGGCGCTTCATAAGTATGAGGCGCATAGCCGTAATTCATAAACTGCCAGTCGGGGACCTTAAATTGCCAGGCAATAATTTCATATATCGGCTTCCATATTATCCGCCGGAAAGCAGGATAGTCAGTAAGATTTAAAAATAACCTGGCGATCATATAAAATTGTTTAATTCAATTTTTGTTAGAATTGGGCAAGAGCTGGTTTTAATTTTTTTAAAGCTTTGGCAATCATTTTTCTTGATTTATGAAACTTGTTATACTCACGATATCTTGTATTTATATTGCCTTTCCTATCCAATGAAATGGTAGCAATGTTTCTTAATTCACCATCATTTTTTGAATATTTTTTCCATCTACCGATACGCTCCCATACAGGTGCATATACACTGTCTTTAAATCTTTTTTGTAAAGGATAGCCCGCTAAGCCAAACTTGTTTTTAAAAATTCCCGGCTTGGCCATTACCCAACTTTCGCTGGCATAAATAGATGATTTATCAAAAATATCTCCGAGACCAATCATTAATGAATCGCCATTCATGCGGGTGGCAGGAGTGCTGTCTGTTGCGGGGAAATAAAAATCTGCGCCGGCATAGCACGAGCCAAGGCCTATCCTTGTGTTGTCGTCACAATACCTGGCTAATATTTGTAAATATTTTATTGACCCGGTATCGTGGATATTTTTGTAGTTGTATTGATCTGTACCTATGCGGAATGATGAATAGCGGTTGCCATAGTGGCCATGTGAATCGAACCAGAGATTTTTAATCAGCTTATTTTTTTTATGAAGGATGCGTTCCACTTTTGCTGTTGCATCCTGTGAGGACCTTGCATTAACTACATAAAATTTTTTGCTATGGAATAAGCTTTTTACGCGAGCTCTTAGTAAAGTGTAGAAGGCTAATAAATCTATTTTTTTATTTCTTTCCCTTGTGAATATGAAAAGGTTGACACGGCCATAAGCTGAATGTATAACTTCCTGGTTCCCGCGGGTAGTTTCAGATTCATATTTCGTGGGAGTGATAATACTGTTTTCGAACACCTGGCTTTTGGCCGGTATTGAGAAAAGGAAAATGATTGTGGAAAAAATTATCTCTTTCATAAAGGCTTCTTTTTGTTCTGTAAATTTCTAAAGGCGCCCCTGTGATTCATAATTGATGTTATCTAATATGAGAATTATGATTTGCAAAATCAGCAAAACACACTTCCTATTATGGCTAAAATTTGCGCTTCCTGCAATATGACCGCCCTAAAATGAATCAATACAACAACCAGCTGAGAATATTTTTCATAATAGAAAAATTGGAATAGTATTATAATAGTGAGCTGAAATTATCAAAAACGGGAGCCGTAATCAACATGCATTTGATGAACATTGAGTTTGATTTGGTAAACATATCGCGT
>JBDTOV010000302.1:0-5098 GCA_039933035.1 Ginsengibacter sp.
CGGCTGACCAATCGCTATTGCCATGCCTTCACAAATGCTTCAACGTTGTGCGTCACTTTATGGCACTTCGCAAATGTGAAACTAAAATATGACAACTACAGTTTCTTTAAATAAGGGACAATACTCTGGAGAGATAACGGATATTCAGTATTTAAAAGGACTGACTGTCGGAAGTACCAGCTATTCAAAGGAAGCATACATTAGCCCTTTGCATTATCACGAGAATCCACATATAAGTTTTCTTTTAGAAGGTGGGCATATTGAAAAGAGAAAGAATGCATCATTTGAAAGATTTCCAGGAGATATTCTGTTTTGCAATGGAGGAGAACCTCATCAATTTATAACAAAAAATTTCCCATCTAAAAATATAAATCTTGAAGTGGATTATGAATTTTTGGTAGAATATAATATTTCAGAAACGAATATTAGCAAAGCAGTCTCAAAAAACTTAGACGCCAAATTTTTAATGCTCAAAATGTATAAGGAATTGCTCGCTAATGATAACTTTTCGGAAACTTCTATTCAAATTCTTTTACTTAGTTTGGTAAATGATTCGACCAAATTAGCTAATCAAAAAAAGCCAAAATGGGCTTTGTCGGTTTTCGAGATACTAAATGATAAGTGGAACGAAAAACTCACGTTAAATGAAATAAGTAACTTAACACAAGTTCACCCCGTTACTATTTCTAAGCATTTTACAAAACATTTTGCCTGCACTTTGGGTGAATACATGCGTAAACTAAAAATCAGTAAGAGCATTGGACTTATAAGAAATAAAAATTGTTCGCTGACTGACATTGCTTTTGAATGTGGTTTTGCCGATCAAAGTCATTTTATCCGCACTTTTAAGGAAATAACGGGTTGGCTGCCTAAAAAATTCCAACAAGTATAAACGGGGAAGCTAATTCTGTTCTATTTTTTATCTTTTATAATTATCATTTTTACATCGTATTCTTACTTAAGATTGTTAAAAATGATATAGCATGAAATTTTACCAATTAAATAGATTCTTCTTCATCGCTTCATTTATGGCGATACTATTTTCATGTCAGGCTCAATCCAATTTGAGTAAAGGGAAAACGCAAGAGAAAAAAAGGTTAGAAACAATAGTAGATTCTTTAGTAAGTCCTCTTATAAGAAATTCTAAAATTGCTGGTATGGCAGTTGGAGTCATGCGAAACGATTCCATTCTTCTTTTGAAATCCTATGGCTATGCTGATCTTGAATTTAATGTGCGATTGCCCATCACTGCTTCTTTAGAAATTGGTTCGATGACTAAGCAGTTCACGGCAGTTGCAATAATGCAGCTCGAAGAAAAAGGACTTTTAAAACTTGATGATAACATTAGTAATTATCTTACTATTAATCTTAAAAACGAAAACGTAACTATCCGTCAACTGCTAAGCCATACATCGGGAATAAGTGAACCCCGTTTAGGAGATATAATTTATCATACATACCCACGCGATACCCTATTAAGATTACTTGAAAAAGGCAGTTTCGACTTTCAGCCCGGCACAGCGATGATGTATAACAACACTGGATATAAACTGCTGGGATTAATTATCGAAAAAGTAACGGGGCAGACATACGAAGAATATTTAATTAAAAATATTTTTTTAAAAGCTGGAATGACGAATACTTATATCTCTAATCTGGAAACAATAAGAAAGAACCGGGCTCATGGATATAATAATGTAAATAAAGATGGTAAGTTAACGCGTGCAGAGCAACCTTATTTCTATTGGACTTTTTCAGCTGGTGCATTATCTTCAACTATTGAAGACCTTTTAAAATGGAATCAGGTACTTCACAGAAGTGAACTGCTTTTAAAAAAAGAAACGTACAAAGAACTAATTAACCCAGGTTTTTTAAATGATGGTACACAATTACGCTATGCAAAAGGATTACAAGTATTGAAATACAAAGATTATAATGTTATAGGACATGGAGGTTCTGGAAGTGGAATCTTATGTGACTCTCGTTATTTCCCGGAACAAAATCTGACAATAATAACATTACAAAATACATACAGACAAGCCAGCGAGTCTGAAATAACATATTCAATCGCCAACAACCTACTTCCTTTAAAAAAAATATCGGAGAAAAAATATGAAGGTGACCTCTCCATTTACAAAGGAATTTACAAGGGACTTTTGGATATTACTGTTGATGTTGTTGATTCTAAATTGATAATTAAAAGAAGCTGGCAAACTACTGGCGACACTTTAGCTTATATTGGCAATCAAAAATGGTCTTTGGGTGATGACCAATATTCTTTTAAAACTGAAAACGGCAAAATTAAGGAGATGCACTGGGATGCTATTTCTGCATATATTATACTTACAAAAGTTAATTGAAATCATAATCTTATTACATAGATGACAAAGAAAAGCGAACGCACAACATTAAGTGGCAATATGACGGGGCGACGAATATATTCTCAACTTTTTATTCGCTAATCAACTTTAGTTCCAGCCGACGAATAAAGCCGGGCAATAGAATAAACAATGAACTTTTAGTTATAAATTTAGCTTCGGTTACGGGCTGACGATTTTCAAATACCGCCACATCGCCAAGCCGTACCGTTAGCTTCCATGCCGCCGCGGGCGCAAATCCCAGCTATGGTAACAAAAATTTTCTTAGCATTTATAAATCTTTTGAAAGTACAATCAGCGACAGAATAAATCCGGGCTATAAGTGAAGTAACTTTTGGAAGCAAGGCATCAAAGGAGGCACGAAAGCTAACAATCGGTTTTATGCAAGCGTAGCTGACGTGGTAACAATGAGCAGTTGTGCATATTTCAGCAATAGTTCTCAACTTGCGGAATGCTGTTGAGCAATAGTAATAACAATGGACTTTAAATTATAAATTTGGCTGCGGTTCCAACTGACGGAATTCTTATTCCGCCTGCATAAAGCCGCCGGACGTTGCAGGCAATGCATCCCTAAGCGCTGCGGTACGACTAAATCTGTTAACTTAGCAATGCATGATTGACAATCGTTACCTGTTTGAGAGTTCGCCCGACTTATTGACTTTTGAGTTTGACAGCATTGGGCCTAAAGGCACCATAACTAAAGTTGTTCGGTATAAAGAAATCAATGTGCGTGGATTTTATAACCTTGGATTTGGCGACAAGGATCCGAAATCAGGTTATATCAGCGACCTGACCGTTACTGATAACAATGACAGCCAGAAGGTGTTAGCGACTGTGGCTCGGACATTGTATTTATTTACGGAACGCTATCCAAATGCCGTAGTTTTGGCAACAGGAAGCACTCTTGCCCGAACAAGACTTTATCGTATTGGCATTGCCAACAATCTGGCAGACATTGAACAAGATTTTTTAGTGCAGGGACTGACTGAGGGCGATTGGGAACCATTTCGCAAAAACGTAACCTATCATTCTTTTGCTGTACGCAGAAAACCGTAAATTTGTAAGGACATGAAAACAATTCAGAAGATTAAGGGGACAAAGAAAAAGCGGGCAAAGGATTATAAGATTAATCCTTCCCTGCAAGGGAAATACGATGACCAGCCTTTGTTTCAGGACAAGGTGAATCGTGCTAACCACATTCTTAAGACTGTGGGCATTCCAAAGTTCTGAACTTGTAACGGCTGACCGGCACTGCCTGCATCACTGGTATTGCTAAAAGCATGGCTGACGTGCATTTAATCATCTATATTTCTTTGATCATCTTTTGTTCGGGCTTCAGGAATTCTTATCATCTTTTGTGCATATTTTCACCTATAAACTATAAATCAGCGACTGTTCCACCTGAAAGTTCAATGAATACCATGCCTTCAGCAATACTGTACCGTAAGCAGCAACCAACGACCCGACAATACGGTTAGGTATTTTATAAATTTAAAAAGACATGACAACGGAAAATAATTCAAAAATAACTGCTAAGGAACTGTAAATAAATAAAGGTTACTTTTATTTATTTACCATACATTTGATTAAATAATAAAATTTTTCAAATGTTACAAGAAAAAATTTCAACAGTTCTTTCTTTTCTAAATGAAAAACAAAAGCGATTATATTTAGCTTCTGAAGCAAATTATATTGGGCATGGAGGTGTATTGGAAATAGCTAAAGCTTCCAATGTTTCCAGAAAGACAATTATAAAAGGTAAAAACGAATTAGTACAGTTAAATCACGTTGAAGATGATAAGGTATTGGAAGATTTATTACAGGTAGGGCGTATGCGCAAGCAAGGTGGCGGCAGAAAAGATTTAAGAAAAACCGATGTTGCATTGTTACCGGCATTAGAGCAAATGTTAGAGCCTGTCACTCGTGGCCATCCGGAGAGTGTACTCAAATGGACTTGCCTTAGTACACGCAATTTAGCCCTTGCATTGAAAAAACAAGGACATCCTGTAAGCCATGTTAAAGTAGGTGAACTCTTGAAAAATGCTGGATTTAGTTTACAGTCAAATGCGAAGCGTTTAGAGGGGAATCAAAATCCGGATAGAAATGAACAATTTCTCTATATCAACAAAAAAACGGAGAAGTATATGTCGGCTGGATACCCTGTAATATCAGTAGATACAAAGAAAAAAGAGCTGATTGGCAATTACAAAAATGCCGGAAAAGAGTATCGCCCAGTTAAATCAGCAAGGTCAGTAAATGTACATGATTTCGGAGATAAAAAAGCTGCACCGTATGGTATTTACGATATAGACAAAAATGAAGGGTTTGTAAATGTTGGTATATCAAGCGACACAGCAGAGTTTGCCGTTTATAGCATTAAACAATGGTGGCAAAAAATGGGAAAGAAGCAATATAAAAATGCCAGCAAATTATTGATTACAGCCGATGGGGGAGGAAGCAACAGCCATAGAACAAAGTTATGGAAGACCGAATTGCAAAAACTGGCTGACGAAATTGATTTAGAAATCACCGTATGCCATTTTCCGCCAGGTACCAGTAAATGGAATAAAATAGAGCATCGTCTTTTTTGCCATATAAGTATGAGTTGGAAAGGAATACCCTTAGAAGATTACGAAACAGTAGTGCAACTTATAGGAGCAGTAAAAACACAACAAGGTTTAAAAGTAAAAGCACAATTAGACCTCAATGAATATGAAAAG
>JBDTOV010000303.1:0-5032 GCA_039933035.1 Ginsengibacter sp.
GGAAGCCTCATAATCTTTTTTATAAAAATCCCGGATGGTCTTTATATAGCCTTCCCTGAACCCCGCCAGGTGCGTACCGCCCTGGGTAGTAAACTGGCCATTTACAAAGCTGTAATATTCCTCTCCATATTGATTGTTGTGGGTAATGGCTACTTCTATATCCTCTTCTTTTATATGTATAACAGGATAGCGAATTTCATCCTCATTCGTTTTCCGTTGCAACAGGTCCAACAGCCCGTTTTTGCTTACATATCTTTTATTGTTGTAATTGATAACGAGGCCTGCATTGAGAAAGCAATAATTCCAAAACTGGTTGTCTAAAAATTCCTGCAGGTAGTGAAAATTTTTAAATATCTTTTCATCCGGTATAAAAATAACTTCTGTACCATTCTGTTCCAGGGTCTTTTCTTCCTTATAGTCTTTAATTAAAAATCCTTTTTCAAATTCTGCGGTTTTCTGTTTGCCTTCCCGGAAAGCGGTTACTTTAAAATAACTGCTCAATGCATTCACAGCTTTTGTTCCTACGCCGTTAAGCCCCACACTTTTTTGAAAAGCCTTACTATCGTATTTGGCGCCCGTGTTAATTTTACTTACTACGTCGACGACTTTTCCTAACGGAATACCTCTGCCATAGTCACGAACCGCTACTGTTTTATCTTTTATTTCAATGTCTACATGTTTGCCAAACCCCATCGTATGCTCATCAATACAATTATCCATCACTTCTTTAAGAAGTACATAAATGCCATCGTCTGCACTGGTGCCATCGCCAAGTTTCCCGATATACATACCCGGCCTCAGGCGAATATGCTCCTTCCAGTCGAGGCTTTTGATTGATTCCTCTGTATAATCAAATAAGTTTTTATCGGCCATTATTTTTTATTTTTTTGGCAAAAGAAAGAAATTTCCAACACTTTATTTATGCCGTTTTAACCTTCCGCCCTGGAAGCATTTTTTTACAAATCCGAAGAAGAAATTTGTGGTGTAAGCATTTGCGCCAAATATAATCAATCAGGGAAGTAAAAAAAGTTGAATGTTTTAAACAGGTGTTAATAAATTTTATTTTGAAGATAACCAATCATCAATCTCCCCCTATTGTCACATTATTCTTCCTTACCATATTTAACAACATGGAAACAGGTCAAACGAGTAGATTTATGAAAAATTTATTATGAAAAAAATATTTCTTCTCTCCACCCTTTCATTATTTATGGTGGCGGCTTCTTTTGCATCACCGCAACAGCACAAACACCACAAACATCACAAACACATGATGAAGCACCACAAAAACAAGGACGCTAAAAAATAATAGTTCCAACCTGGTTTTAAATAAAACTGTCTTTCCGGGCAGTTTTTTTTTGCCCGATCTTTGCTGTATGTTATGATATAGCCGAACGAACATGCAAATTTCAAAAAAATTTTTTTGCCAATGAATGTAGACTTAACCGGTAAAAAAGCAATGGTATGTGGAAGTACCCAGGGCCTTGGTTTGGCCTCAGCCTCAGAACTGGCTTTGCTTGGCGCAGACGTGGTGCTTATGGCGCGAAATGAAATAAAATTAAAAGAAGTTGTAAAAACTTTAGACAAGTCCCGCGGCCAAAAGCACGATTACCTGGTAGCTGATTTCCAGCTACCCCAACTGGTAAAGAAAGTTGTGGAGGCATATCTTGCAAAAAAAAATGCAGTCAATATTCTTGTAAATAACACGGGGGGTCCTCCGGCGGGAAATACGGTTGGCGCAACCCCGGAAGAATTTCTGCATGCTTTCAACAGTCATCTTATTTGCAATCATATATTGATGCAGGCCGTTCTGCCCTCAATGAAGGCCTCGGGTTACGGGCGCATTGTGAATATCATTTCCACTTCAGTAAAAGAACCCATTCCCGGGCTCGCCGTGTCCAACACAATTCGGGCTGCCGTAGCCAACTGGTCAAAAACCCTGGCTTATGAATTGGGTGAATTTGGCATTACGGTAAACAATGTTTTGCCCGGTTATACAAGAACAGCCCGTTATGATGCTCTTATTAAAAATAAAGCGCAACAAAATAATGGCGGGGAAAATGAAGCAGAAGAAGCCATCATCAACAGCATACCGTTAAGAAAAATTGGTAACGCGGAAGAATTCGGCGCGGTGGTGGCTTTTTTATGCTCGCCTTCCGCGTCTTATATTACCGGAATTAACCTACCCGTAGATGGTGGCAGATTGGGTTGTCTTTAATTCCAGGCGCTGATGCGCACTGCGATAACTATGGCCCCGGGAATAAGAGTCATTCAGCTATTCATTTTATCTGACCGCAAATCAATTACGTAGATTTTTTATTTATTTTGTATGTGCTTTTACAAAATCACTTACAAGGTAACTAATGAGTTTACCGGTAGTATTGTTTGTTTCGCCACTTTCAAGACCAGTTGCCCCTTCGCAAATATGAACGTAGGCAACATTCGAATGGGTGGCTGCGAAGTTCATAAATTGCCGCGCCTGCAGTGGCGTAATTCCACAGGGAGTGGACGCACTGCTTAATACATTTTCTATAGAATTCAAATCCAGTTCGATGGCAGTATAATTATCTTCAGTAAAACTTGCGGCATGTGCTATGGCTTGTTGATAAGTTCTTTTTTGGTGAATAAAAATATCTTCGTAAGTGATACAATCAATAAAAGGATTGTTGACCATGTCGATCCATACATTTTGCTGCAGGTAGTTTTCATGCAGCCCGATCACACAATATTTATTGAGATAGCCGTCTTCATCAGCATAGCGAAACGCGTTACCGCTATGTCTTCCCTCCAATGGCCTGTAATCCGCGTGTGCATCCAGGTTTATGCAGTTTATCTGCGCAAGTGGTATCACTTCGGCTTTTAATAATCCTTTGGCGGCACCTTTGAGCGCAGGATACGCGTTGTTGTGACCACCCCCGATAATGATGGGAATTTTTTGGAACTGCGTAATAATTTTCACCAATTCTTCTACCTCGCTATCAATAGCATTTACCGCATGCCGGTATGCAGCAAGTTTTTCCTCATCCGTAGCAGCGTTAATACTGATAAGATTTTTTATTTCGTTAAAGTCGAAATGGCCTGCAATAAAAACATTCTCGCCACTGAAAAAATCATTGCTTTGGATATTTAAAAAAGCATCCAGGAAAGGAAACCAGCAGGAATCAGCACCACCTATGCCCATGTTGGCTTTTACACCAATATCTTCCGGAATACCTATAACGATGTATTGGGCTTTTGTTTGTAAAATAGCCTGGCTGAGACCTGTTGACACCGGGCTGCAAAGAATACATTCTCCCAGTTTGGTTTCAAACTTACGGACACGGGTAAGCGAAATGATATCCGTGTTGTTGTACTGTTTAAAATGCGATAACATGCTGCTGACTGATAATGAAAGGTTGTTTACAATTTTTAATTCGATCTGTTTAAATAAAAGATCTATTCCCTATGACCTGCTAATTACCTCATTTCCCAAAGGAATGGGAAAGATACGCAAGAGACGGCACAGGCGTGACAAAACCAGCTTAGTTTTTTTACCAGGGTAAATCTGCATGGGGGGTATTTCAATTTGAAGCTAAGGGCTGCCAACCTTTTATTTATATCCATTAGGTATGGTGGTGTATATAAAGTGGGCAATCCTAAGAAACCCGTTACATAAACGACGATTTGAGAGGTGCATTTCCGGATATTCTTTACACGAAGCAAACCGATATTTTTAAATATTTGTAAAGCGATCCACGCTGTTTTATTTTTTAAAATTAATTCAACCCTTTGGTCAACATGTACGTTTATTATAATAGTTATGTGGTTTCATATAACCGGGAACGTATCCCTTAGCTATCTTTATAAAAAATAAAATGAAAAAAATTGTATTGACTACATTATGTGCAATGTCTGTCTTTTTTAGTAACGCTCAAACCAATCCTGCCGGCCTGGAGGTACATACCAAAGCACCTGGATTTTCAGCCAAAGATCAAAATGGAAAAGTTATCTCCTTACAAGAAGAATTGAAAAAAGGAAAGGTTGTTTTGATTTTTTACCGGGGGCAATGGTGCCCTTATTGTAATAAAGAATTAAAAAGTATTGAAGATTCTCTTTCATTAATCACTTCCAAAGGCGCTACCGTATTGGCTGTGACGCCCGAATTGCCCGGAAATATTTTGAAAACTATCGATAAGACGAAGGCTTCTTATTCTATTTTATTTGATGATGGGTTACAAATTATGAAGGCGTATGATGTTGCTTTCACGATGGATTCTTCAACGGTAAAAAAATATAAAGATTATGGTCTTGATTTTGCACAGGCGAATGGAAGCAACGGTGCCAATCTCCCGGTACCTGCCGTGTACATAATCGATACAAAGGGAAATATTATTTATCGTTATTTTGATAGCGATTATCGTTACAGGGATACCGTAAAGGAAATTGCGGATCATTTATGATTCCTGTTTTTATTTTCAAACGGTTACCTTTCTTACACGATGAGCTACCTGAAAAATAATTTTCTACTAATAACAACAGTTTCCTGTTTTAGCTTTTCTTCGTGTAGTCAAAAAAAGTCAACCCCAGTAAAAGAAAAATTTATGTACACAAACGCCCTTATACATGAAACGAGCCCCTATCTTTTACAGCACGCGCACAACCCGGTAAATTGGTATCCGTGGGGAGAGGAAGCGCTCCATAAAGCCAAAAAAGAAAATAAAATGTTGCTGATTAGCGTGGGGTACGCCGCCTGTCACTGGTGCCATGTGATGGAGCATGAGAGTTATGAAGACACCGTTGTTGCCAACATCATGAATAAAAATTTTGTATGTATAAAAGTGGACAGGGAAGAGCGGCCGGATGTGGACCAGGTTTATATGAATGCAGCATATCTCATAACCGGTAGCGGCGGCTGGCCGCTGAATGCATTGGCGATGCCTGACGGAAGGCCTTTTTATGCAGGCACTTATTTTCCGAAAGAGAAGTGGATACAGGTACTAGAATATTTTGCCGGTTTATATAAAAACGAAAAAAATAAATTGGAGGAGCAGGC
>JBDTOV010000304.1:0-5021 GCA_039933035.1 Ginsengibacter sp.
GGAGAAGGGAGTGAGTTTATTATTCAATTGCCTTTCGCTTAACTCGTTTATCCAAATCATCATTACTCATTTAGATGAATGATATCCAATAGCTTCTAAAAATTCGTTTCTTTTTCTTCTTGATAAATCAATGAGTACACCATTTGTCAATACGATCTGGTCCCCGTCTGTCCGAATGTATTTTGACACAAAATCCAGGTTGATCATATAAGAGTGATGGCAACGAAAAAAGTTTTGTATGGTAAGTATTTTCTCGTATTCTTTTAAACTTTTGCTGGACACCATTTTTGCATTGTCCAATAAATAAAAAATAGTGTAGTTGCTTTCGGCCTGTAAATAAATTATGTCATGTACAGGAATAAAAACAAGGCCCTCTAACGCAGGCACTGCAATTTTAGTAAAAGGTTTGCCTGCTGCAGCAGCTGGTTTTGCTGCCTCATTTTTACCCAGCTCTGCAGCTTTTTTAACCACTGTTCTCAGCTCCTCTATATCAATTGGTTTTAGCAAATAGTCAAATGCGGTGTGTTTGATTGCTTTAATGGCGTATTGATCATAAGCAGTAGTAAATACTATTTTACTTTGAACTCCTGTAAGGTTGGTGAGCATTTCAAACCCGTTCATCACAGGCATTTCCACATCCAAAAAAACAAGATCGGGCTGCTGTGCCTTTATAATATCTATTCCATCTTTACCATTACCGGCTTCTGCCAGTATAGTTACTTCCGGGCAAAAAATATTTATTTTTTCTCTTAACGCAGTTCTGCCATGCAGTTCATCGTCTATGATTACACAGGTGATCATTCTTTCTGTTTTTTTAAATATACAATTGCACAAGTCCCTTCCGGTTGGTGATCCTCATACAAGTCTTCAATTACCAAAGAAGCTTTTTCTTCTTTATTAAACATTTTTATCCTGGATTGGGTAAGTTCCATTCCATAAGAATGACTGTTATATCTTGGTATAAGCATAGCCAGTTTTCTGCCGATGCCGTTATCAGTGATCGCATATTTTATTCTTTCGCCTTCTGATGAAATCGATATAATGAGTTTACCATTTCTATCATCCCTGTTTTTTAAGCCGTGCAGAATAGCATTTTCCACCAGCGGTTGCACTATTAGCGGGGGCACGGTGTATTTACTAAATTCCAACGATTCATCTACCTGGTAAAGGGTTTCAAATTTATGGTCGTTTCTCAATTCTTCCAGGTCAGTATATAGCTGAAGTGATTCAATGTCTTTTTGAATGCCTACGGTATTGTTTTTACTGCTATCCAGAATATTCCGCAGCAGTTTGGCAAATTTATTCAGGTACATGGTGGCCCTGTATTTATCATTGGAATAAATAAAGGCATCAATACTGTTGAGGCAGTTAAATATAAAATGTGGGTTTAACTGGGCTTTGAGGGCCTGCATTTCAAAACTTTCGAGATCCCGTTGCAGTTGATTTCGCTGAAGAAATATTTCTTTGTTTTCGTATGCTAATAATTGGTTAGCTTTTTGTTTTAACCTGTTTTTGTAATATAAAACTGCTGCTAATATAATGCTCAATAAAATTCCGGTAATTAAATAGAATTGTTTTTTTCGAAATAATTTTTCCTGCTGAAATGTTTTTAATTCCTGGCTTCTCTTTACATCCGCAAACTCCAAAATATCTATTTTACGGACTATATCGGCATTGAACAGTGAGTCTTTTGCTACCATTGCAATTTCATAATAAAACATAGCCGAGTCCATTTGGTGCCGGGCATTGAAAATCGTTTTAAGAAAAAGGGCAGATTCCTTTACGAGGGGATATAGTTTTAGCGTGTCTGCCAGCCGGTAGGCTTTTAGGGCGAATTGTTTTGCATTGTTCAATTCATTCTTTCGGTAATAAATTTTTGACCGGCCTAAATAAAGGGGGATTAACTCCGGTATTGAATGGTATTGAATCGTTTCCTGCTCAGCTTCCTGATAATAACTTAGGGCCAAATCATACTTATTCAATGTGGCATAAATATCACCCATTGCAGTTTTGATATACCAGCTAAAAAACCGGTTATAGTCATTTAATGGTTCATCTTTTAACCGGCTTAATGCCTGCTGCCCATAATACAAAGCAGAATCTATTTGATTATTTTTTAAATAATAAATTGCCATTTTGTGTGGATTACCCAATACACCACGGCGATCCTGAACGCTGTCATGCAAGAGGAGCCTTTCATATTCTTTACTTGATATCAACTGGTATGCAAGGGCTTTAGGAAAATCACCCATTGTTTCATAATTCATAGCAATAAATGCTACGGCTGTTAAGTCTAATTCAGGATCTTTACCATTCAGCTCTTTGATGATCTGCTGAAATGTTTCTATCGACCTTACAGCATCGCCTACTTCCATTAACGTAAACCCTAATTCATATCTCAATCCAAGGGAGTTGTAACCAACGGCCGGGGTTTTATCAGCCAATGCAATGGCTTCCCTGATATATTCTATTGATCGTCCGTAATTTTTATTTTTCCATACATTATGTAATGTTTCTAAAATCTTTACCTTGAAAGAGTCATGTATATTTTGATGAAGCAGTTGTTGAAGGCTATCGTCTTTTTTGAGAATTTCATCCTGGCTGTAAGAAGCTGAAACAGATTGAAAAAGAAAAATCAACAGACAAATTAATTTCATTTGATCAAAGTTGAAACTAAAAATAATATAAGTTTCGCATGCACACACGAGGAAAGCCAGCGTTGTGTGAAGATAGGTCTACAGACTTTTTCTTCTGTCCCAAATTGTTTTCATCAAACAGGCGTGAAATAGAAAGTTTCCAACTGCCCGGCATCTTGTCCACTTTGCAGATTTGAAACTTCATGCGGAGCCCCTTGTTGTATTGGTAAAAACTTCAGGCACCTGGCGAAGCATTCTACAGCGCTGTTGGGCACAAGGCGGTCAAGGGTTTGCTGTCAATGGTGGTAGTAGCAATAGATGACTCGATGCGTTTCTCTTTATCAAACACATGGGTTACAATAAGTTCATCTAATATTTTGCTTCCTCGTCAAGCCCAATAGTCATGTTGTTGCTGTTTTCTGTATCGATTAAATTTCTTTTTAAAAACCCGTCAGATGAGATGATCAGTGTCGGTTTTTTTCATTTCCAATTTTTAAAGTAAAACCCCCGTTGGCATTGGTTGATGTACCGGATAATGTTTCTTTTATTATTACAGACGCATCACTGATTGTGATATTGTTTGAATTTATAACAGTGCCACGCAGGTAACGGTCTTGTGCAAGCAACCGGGCTACAAACAAAAAAAGAAACCAAAAAATAAACACGGTTTTAATTTTACTTTTCATGTTGACAGGTTTAAAGTAAATCCCGGCACGGCTATTTAATTAATTTATTGGGCATCTCTAAAAACTTTTATTTTATTTTGACCTCACCTTCCAATTCCTCTTCAATAGAGAGAATAAAAAAGAATTTTTAGAGATGCCCATCTGCTTTTACCATTATGTTTTATCCAATGCTTTTGTATATAAATAGTTTATTAGCATTAGTAAGTTACTTTTAATACACTATTATCACCAAGGCTGCTTATATACCATGTATGTGAATTAGTTTGTGTAATACCCGACGGCAGATTAAGCCCTGTAGTAAGTTCAATGGCGTTTGTTCCATTTGCCCAAATAAGTTTTCCGGTATTGGGAGTCCAGCCCATAGCGCCAAATACTCCATGCTGCACAACTAATTGTCCTTTTTGCCCGCCTTTTGCAATATCTACTAATGAAGTAAGGCCATCTTGAAAAATGGATACATTGCCGGAAGGGGTGAGATTATAAATAATAGATTTTCCTTCGGGAAAAGGAAACCCTAGAAAAGCAGTTACTAAAAACTTACCATTTTCATAGATAATACTGGTTGGTACGCTTTGAATAAATGGAGGACCAAAAGGAAGGGGGTTAACAATTCCCGGTATTTCAGCAACCATACTTAAAGCACCGGATGGTGAACGGCGTATAACGGCATTGGCCCCCGCATCTGTAATATATATAGCGCCACCAGGCCCTTTAGTAATGCCATAAAGATGTGTTTCATGCGTATTGTTTACAAAAGGATAGGCCAGTACAAAATCGCCAATATTTTCTACAGCAAGAGTGGATGCATCGATAGGCGTATTGCCCGGTTGAAAAGATGAAACATTGGCTTTAAATAATTTCCCTCTGGGGCCGGTTATATACAAAAGGCCATCGGCAAATAATAAATGACCTGGTCCTTCCGCTATTCCAGCTTCCAAAATTATGGATTCGAAATTAACAATGGCATCATAGCGCTGACCGTTTTGTTTTATTACCGACACCCTGCCGTCATTATGGCCTGTGCCCGTTTCCGCTATCCACACATTACCATGTTTATCATATTCCAAACCGAGAGGGCCTGCCAGGCCAGTAGCCAACGTTGATATTGTAAGTTTAGGTTCGGGTATATCACTTCCTTTTCTGCATCCTGCGGCCAGAAATAAAATGCCTAAGCAGGTAAAATACAACAGCCCGTTTTTAAATTTGCCTGGATTGGTTGATAAGTGGTTCATTTTTGTCTTATTTAAGTTTGAATAATACAGTCGAATTAAAGTTTTTGTTTTAATTATCTGTTGTTTATAATACTCTAAATTTATACTGGTAATATTTTTTATTTTTTGCTTTTGAGTATCTGGTTCAAATAAGAAATAACTGGTTCAAAAGGCATACTTTGAATGGCAGCATTGTGCATTTTTACATTATAATTATTAGTGAAATACAAAGCAGCCTGGCTGTGTTTATCATTAAGCTATGATATTATTAAAGCACATGGTGGTGAGATAAAAGTGCAAACGGAAAAAGGTGAAAGAACACAGTTTGTTATACTTTTAGCTACATAAAGTAACTACTTAATTCTTTTTGAATAGTTCTTCCTTAGAGTTGTTTAAATAAAACTAACATGGAAAAGAAAAGCAAAACCCTGCTTTATTTGATTGTTTTTATTTTTATGATTTTACCGGTTTCTTTTGCACAGAATGGC